>DATANL010000577.1:0-2625 GCA_036266295.1 Pyrinomonadaceae bacterium
GAAACTTATCGAGGATCAGCGGCACCGCGGCCGCCTGGCCGTCCTGAATCAGCATTTGCGCGTCGCGAATTATCGCGTCACGCGCGCGCAGCGAGTTTGGAAAGTCGCGCGCCAGCTTTTCGTAAGCTGCGCGGGCTTCGACGCGCCGGCCTTCCTGTTCGAGCGCGTTCGCTCGCATCCATACCGCGTAATCGCCGACGACCGTGTAGCGGGTGATGGCTGCTGCATCGAGCAGCGCCGCCGCGTTGGGATAATCCTTTGAATTCAACTTGAGGCGCGCATGCACAAACTTCGCGAGCGATCCCGCGGTCGTATTAGGAAAGTCTTTCTCGATCTTGACGACGGCATCTTCCGAAGGCATAACGCCACCGCGAGTCATCGCGCGCAGCGTCTGCCGGGCCTGTAATTCCTGCGGCGTCTGCTGCAGTGGCCGGCAGCTGGCAATCAGAAAGAGCGGCAGGACCGTGACGAAGATTGTGCTGAGACTCATGAATAAGAAGGCGAAGCGATGTCTGCGAAGCGTGATCATAATGATGTGACTGCTTTGATGCGAGTGTCTGCGGGGGCGATGGTTATCTTAGCACGGCGGGTCAACCTCGCCTTGTGATGTTCCCCGACGTAGAATTGCTGAACGATCTGCCGCGAAATCGCGTAGATCGCAGGACGCTGCCACAAATTAGGTCCTGGCGGTGTCCTCAAACTGGGAAATAATGCGAGTTGGAGTCCGAGCCGTAATCGAGTCAATACCAAGCCAGGCTGAACGGCAACAAGCCATCGGTTTTGATGAGGCATTTACGCTTCATCACCGGTCGGTGTTTGCGACAGCGCGGGCCATTCTGCGCGACGCCGCGTTGGCTGAAGAGGTGACACAGGACGTCTTTCTCAAGCTTTATCGTCACCAGGATTCCGCGCCCGGCGGCGATTTGCTGCGGCCCTGGCTGCTGCGCGTGGCGATCAATGAATCACGAAACGCGATCCGCACGCGCAACCGGTCGCTGGCGCGTGACGCCGCTTATCAAAAGACGCGGACGGAAGTTGCGGCTGAGTTTGAGCCCGACAGCTCGCAACAACTGGAAGCTGCGCGACGCGCGCTCGACAAAATCAAAGAGCCGATGCGCAGTTGTTTGCTGCTACGTCACCAGGGACTTTCGTATCGTGAAATCGCGCAGACGCTGTCCTTGAAAGAGAATTACGTGGGCAGCCTGGTGGCGCGCGCGCGCAAAGAATTTACGCGCACGTATGGCAAGATTGGAGTGAAGTCATGAAGAATTGTATCGACGAAGGAACTCTCCAGGCATGGTTTGACGGCGAGTTGGCCGCCGAGGCGGCTGCGAACGTGGCCGCCCATCTCAATCACTGTGGCGAGTGTGCCGCCGCGGCGAACCTGGTGGAGACCGAAAGCCTGATGTTGTCTGAGGCGTTGGCGCCTGAGTTTGCTGCGCCGGTTCCGACCGCAGCGTTGCGCCAACGCGTGGATTTAGCCGTCGACAGACTCCACGATCGCAAGGCTCCTCTCGCCGGAACGTCACGTTGGAGTGCGTTCGCGGAATTCTTTTCATTTCGAACACTGACTTACGCGTCGGCGGCGGCAGTGATCGCAATTGCCGCAATCGCCGGTTTCATCTACTTGAAGAACCAGAAAGCCCCTTCGCTGGCGGCGAATACGAACAGCGCGCCGGCGCCCATCAATCCCGTGACTCCGAAGAACGCGCCGGAGCAAGCGCAAAACCATTCTCCGGAACCGGGAAGCAAGCCGGATTCGCCGGCCCCGATTTACGTCGCCGGCGGGCAAACTGTAAAGCGCGTGAAGCGAACCAAAGCGCCCGAACCGGACGCGACGTCGATTGCCTGGCAAGAGCGTCAGTATGAGAACGCCATTTCGAAACTCCACGACGCGCTCAAGACGCAACCACCGATGCGGCCTGCGCTCCAGGTTGACTATGAATACAACATGGCCGTGATTGACAATGCGATTAAGACTACGCGGGACGCGGCGAAGAAGAACCCGAAGGATCCTCTGGCGAACCAGTTCATGCTCGCGGCTTATCAAAGTAAAGTTGATTTCATGAATCAGATTGCCGACGCGCGCGGGATGGAGAGATAGCTTTTGAGTCTGACGCGCATGTTCACCTGTCGGGGTCTGTTCCTGTTCGCGTTGCCCTCCCTAACGGTCGGGCTTCTGACACCGTTGGCTTTCGCGCATGGAGCGACGCGCGAAAAACGGGGCGCGCAGGTCGAGCGGTCGATGCCCGCCGATCGGCGAGTGATCGTCTCGGCGTGCACGCTGTCCGGCGGCTTTACGGTTCGCGGTTGGGACCGCAACGAAGTCCGCGTGCGCAGCGATGGCGCGGACATCGAACTGACTCGCACCGATCAAACCAGGTCCGAAGAGGCCACGGAATTAAAGGTAACGGCGAAAACCAGCCGCCCTAACGCCCGCAGTACCTGCTTGATGTTTGGCGGCCTCGAGATAGACGTGCCTCGCGGCGCCAACGTAAGACTTCAAACTACGAGCGGCGACATATCGTTGACTGACGTGGCGCGCGCCACTGTAGTCACCACCTCGGGCAACATCGACCTGACCAGAATGCGCGAAGAAACGACCGCCACGGTAATCGGCGGAGA
>DATANL010000578.1:0-4857 GCA_036266295.1 Pyrinomonadaceae bacterium
CTCGGTGAGCAGTTGTCGCGCGATGCGCCAGCGGCTGGCGCCGAGACCGGCGCGCAAAGCAATTTCTCGCTTGCGGGAGGCGGCGCGCGCCAGCAGCAGGTTCGCGACGTTCGCGCAGGCAATCAGCAGCACAAAACCCACGGCGCCGAGCAAGACGAAGAGCGGCTTCCGAATCTCGCCGGTGAACTGTGTGCGTAGCGGCACCACCGTCACGCCCCACTTGGTATTGAAATCCGGATACTGCTGTTCGAGGCGCGCGCCGATTAAGTTCATTTCGTTTTGCGCCTGCTCAAAGGTGACGCCGGGTTTCAGGCGCGCGACCGCGCGCGCAAATCGTCCATGCCGTTCGCGCAGATCATCTGTGACTTGCCACGGAGTCCAGATTTCGGGCGGGTTATGGATCATCGATCCTTTCTGCACGAACCAGCCGACATCAGGTGGCAGGACGCCGATGATTTCGTTCGGCAGGTTGTTCAGCGATATCTTCCGCCCGATGATGTTCGCGTCGCCGCCAAAACGTCTCTGCCAAAGGTCGTAACTAATCACCACGACGCGTGTCTGATCGCTCTTACCGTCGTCAGGCAAAAACGTGCGACCCTTGATCGCGTTCACTCCCAGCACCGAAAAGAGATTGGTCGTCGCAAGTTGAGAAGGCACTTCTTCCGGTTCTCCGTCGCCCGTGAGGTTCACGTTGCGATCAAAGAACGCGGCCATGTCGCTGAACACACCGTTCTGGGTCTTCCAATCGAAGAAGTTGCCCATGTTGATTACGTTCTGGGTGTTGGGCTTGCCGCTCTTGCGGTTCTCCCAAACAATCGCGAGCCGGTCGCCTTCGGCATAAGGAAACGAGCGCAACAGCACCGCATGGACCACGCTGAAGATTGCCGTGTTCGCGCCGATGCCTAAGGTCAAAGCGATAATCGCCACCGCGGTTACCGCCGGACTCTTCCACAACATCCGCAGACCGTATTTCAAATCCTGAATAAGACTATGCACGATTCAACCTCTTCTGTAGGGGCAGGGCTTGTCCCTGCCCGGTCCCGGGCAGCCACGAGGGCTGTGCCCCTACAAGGATTTCCATCTGCTCACGCAGATGGTGCTGACCTCATTCATGTCGCAGCGCTTCAAGTGGTTCGACGCGACTGGCGCGCAGGGCCGGAATCAGACAAGCGATCCAGGCCGAGACCAGTAACAGCACGAACACCGCGGCAAATGCGCGCGCATCCAGCGCGGGAACTCCATAAAGAGTCGTTTGCATGGCCCGCCCCACCAGATAAGCGCCGACGAATCCGATGAGACCGCCGATAACCGCGAGCGTGGTCGCTTCCTTCATCACCAGCCGGATGACTCGCGATCGCTGCGCACCCAATGCGATACGCACGCCAAACTCGTGAGTGCGCTGGGCCACGCCAAAAGCTGTGACACCGTAGATGCCGACCGCGGCCAGTAACAATCCGAGCGCGCCGAAGCTCGCAAACAGCACCACGCTGAAGCGATCGATCGCCAAAGACTCGCCGACTATTTCATCAACCGTCTTGACTCCGGCCAAAGGCATATCCGGATCGACTGAATTGACTGCGGCGGCGACGCTATTGATGACGCTTTTCGGATCGCCGTCAGTCTTCAATACGAACGAGGCGCGCGGCAGCGGGTTCTGCCAAAAAGGAACATTGATCTCGGGCCGATCATCACGGAATCCGGCGCCCCGGACGTTATGAAACACACCGACGATTTGCCACTCGAGCGGATTGCCCGGCGGCGCACCTGGCCGCACCTCACTCATCATGATTCGCTGGCCGATCGGATCGACACCACTAAAAAATCGGCTGACAAAAAACTCGTTGACGATGGCGACGCGCATTCCGGTCTCGGTGTCGTGTTCATCAAACGCGCGGCCTTTCACCATGCGGATTCCGAGCGTGTCGACATAGCCCGAGGTCACCGTTTGAAATGCAGCGCCGGGGCGATCGCCGGGATTCGCAGGTGGCCGCCCGGCGATCACGAACCTCGTGCCCATCCCTGAACCAGCGGCAGGTGTACCCGTCATCGCGGCCACATTTCTGATTCCGGGAACGGCCTGAATTTTTTCCAGCATCTGACGATAGTAGGACCTGATTTGATCGGGGCTCTTTACGGGCTGTTCCGGAACCGTCAATTGAAATGAAAGGAGATGGTCCGTGCGAATTCCCAGATCGATTCTGGTGAGGTTCCAAAAACTGCGCAGCGCCAGGCCGCCGCAAGCAAGCAGCGTCAGGGCCAACGCAAATTCTGCGATCACCAGTGCGCGTCGCGGATTACGGCGGCCGCTGCCTCCGCCCGTCCGCCCGCCAAGCTTGAGCACCTCGTTGAGATCGAGTCGGGTCGCCTGCCACGCCGGCATTGAACCGAATAGCAGCCCGGCGATCGTGCTAATCGCGATCGTGAAAACAAGGACGGGAACACTAATTCTGATCTCGGCTTCTGATGGGAGCATGGTGCCGACCGGCGGCATCACCGCTTGAATCAAATCGATGATCACCGTAGCCAGCAATAGCCCGAGCCCACCTCCCAACGTCGCCAACATCAAACTCTCAGTGAGTAACTGTGAGAACAGGCGACCGCGTGACGCGCCGAGCGCTGCTCGCAGGGCCATCTCGCGGCGGCGCACGGTCCCACGCGCCAACAGCAAATTCGCCACGTTGACGCACGCAATCAATAAAAGAAATCCGACGGCGCCGAGTAACAGCCAAAGATTGCGACGCGTTGCCTCGGTAAGAAAATTCAGGTGGAGCGGTTCCACGCTCACGCCAATCGGATTTGCCCTGGGCCGCTCGGCGAGCAATTGTTGCTCGATGCCGCTCATCTCGGCCTGCGCCTGAGCGTTGGTGACGTTGTCTTTCAAACGCGCCATTACCGAAACAGATCGCATCACCTGCCCGGTCGGATCAGTTTGAATAGATAACGGCACCCACAGCTGCGAGTTGAACCGATCGTGAATACCCGCCGGCAGTACACCGACGACCGTGTAAGGCTCGCCGTTGATGCGGATGTCTTTGCCCAGAATGTCGCGATTCGACTGAAAGCTTCGCGCCCACAGGCGATTACTCAGGATGACTACATGATCGCGGCCGGGTTGTCCTTCTTCTTCAGTGAAGTCGCGTCCCAACATGAAGGGCAGCCCTTCCATCGTGAAAAAACCGGGCGTGCGCGACGATCCCGCGACCTGTTCCGGCCTTTCACCACCGCCGACGTTGAACGGGCCGCTGGTCCAGGCGTTGACTCCCTGAAACGATGAGCTGCGTTGTTTCCACGCCAGATAATCGACCGTCGAGACAGCACTTCGATTACCCCGGTTCGTCGTCCAGATCATCACCAACTGATCCGGATTCGGATAAGGCATCGGTTCAAAGACGGCATACACGACGCTGAAGATGGCGGTCGTAGCTCCGATACCCAACGCCAGCGTGAGCACCGCGACGATCGTAAAGCCCGGATTCTTGAACAGAGTCCTTAGGCCGTAAGTTAAATTCTGTTTCAGCGCCCCCAGCATTTGCTCTTCCCTTTCATTCGTATCTCAAAGCCACCAACGGATCGACCTTCGTGGCGCGACGCGCCGGCAGATAGCAAGCCAGCAGCGTGATTACAAACAACGCTCCGGTCACAATCCCGAACACCGCCGCGTCGTGAGTCTGCACTCCGAACAGGAGCGCGCTGATCAGACGCATCAGGCCGAACGCCGCGGCCACGCCGATGCCGATTCCGATCGCTGCGAGCATGAACCCTTCTTTCAGGACCATGCGAAAGATGTCTGCGGCGCGGGCGCCGAGAGCAATGCGAACGCCGATGTGATGTGTCTGTTGGGCCACCGAATCAGAGACGACTCCGTAGATCCCAATAGCTGCCAGCAACAGTGCCAGTCCCGCAAACACTCCCATGAGTGTCGCCGGAAAACGCCGCATGAAAGCGGCCGGCGTTGCCGAGATCAATTCCGGCATTGGCCGCATATTAAAGACCGCGGCCTGCGGCTCGAGCGTTTGAATTTCACGGCGCGCGGTAGCGGCCAGGGCCGTGGGCTCAGTCGCGGTGCGAATAACCAGGTTCGCAAAAATCGAAGAGTTCTGAGGGAATGAGTAATAGATCACCGGCCGCAGTTCCTGGTCCAGCCCGGTAATCTTTACGTCCGCCACGACGCCCACGATAGTCATCGGTGTGGCCTGGGCGCTCCGGTACACCAAACGACGACCGACCGCGCTGCGTCCCTTGAACAAGCGATCAGCCATCGTCTTGCCGATAAGCACCGGCTCCGGATTAGTGGTGGTTCTGTCATGCGGATCAAATGACCGGCCTTCGATAACCGGCACTTGCAGTGTTTGAAAGTAACTCTCGCTAACGACGCGAACGTTCGCCTCGGTTTCCTGCCCGGGCGGCGGCAGCGGTTCGCCTTCAACATAAACTATCGTGGTATTGCCGGGTTGCAGCGGCAGGATGTCGACCGTGCCCACGTCGCTGACACCGGGCAGTGCGGCTATTCGTTGGTTGAGCTGATCTTGAAAATTGATTTGACTATTAGCATCGTTGTACTTCGTCGCCGGCAACACCACGGTCATGGTCAGGATGTTCTCGGGATTAAATCCGGGACTGGTATTGAGCAAACGAAACAGACTCTTCAGCAGCAACCCCGAGCCGACCAACAGCACCACCGCCAGAGCAATTTCGGTAACTACGAACGCTGTGCGTAGACGATGACCCGAACCGGCCGAAGCATTCCGGCCACCTTCTTTGAGGACGCCAGTCAGTTGCGGTTTCGAAGCCTGAATTGCCGGCGCCAAGCCGAAAATCATTCCGGTGAGGGCCGACAATCCGAACGAGAAAACGAGG
>DATANL010000579.1:0-1850 GCA_036266295.1 Pyrinomonadaceae bacterium
AATAACGACCGCAAAGAAAAGCCGCTGCTGAATCGCGCGACCAACGAATATTACGTGCCGGGTTCAACCTTCAAAACGTTGATGATGTACGCCGCGTTCCGGAACGGCATGCAGAACACGCGCTTCACGACCAACGGAGGATTCACTCCCCAGGGTTGCAACCGGACCATCACCGACGATAACGGAAGTTGCGAAGCTTGCGGCAACATCGGCATCGACCAGGCCTATCAGCATTCCAGCAATATTTATTTTTCATATCTCGGAACGCAGCTGGGCGGCGTCAAAATTCAGGAGACGGCGAAACTCGTCGGCCTGGGCGCCTACGACAGCGTCAGCGGCCAAGGCCAGGGGCGGCGCGAGCCTGAGATTTGGAACGCGAGCAGCAAAGCCATTCAGAATGCCATTGCGCCGACCGAGTCATGGTTGAAAGCCGGTCCGCATTCGAGTCGCTGCGAACTGATGTATGAAGGCTACGGTCAGGGATACGCCTCGCAAATGACGCCGTTTCAAATGGCCATGATGATTTCGGTGGCGGCGAATCTGGAAGGCCGCTTGATGAAACCGAAGATCGAATTGAATCAGCCTCCGCAAATGTTCAGCCAGGTCCTAACGCGCGACCAGGCCGCGCAGATTCGCGGCATCATGAATCTGGTAACCGAGGGCGGCACCGGCAACGCGGCGATGACGCCGGTGAAGGCGGCCGGCATCCGCAGCGGCGGCAAAACCGGTACGGCCCAGAAAGCTGTTCCCGTCATCGATCCAAAAACCGGCGAGCCGATGAAGAAAGTGGTCATCGAAAAGGATTTCAAAGGCAAGATTATTGGACAGCACGAAGAGACAGTGTTCTACGACAAGTTGCGAAGTGACGCGTGGTATTTGAGTTTCGCGCCGCTCGATAAGCCGGTAATTGCCATGGCGGTGCTGTTGGAAGGACCGGGGCCGGGCGTCAGTTTTTACGGCGGCAAGAACGCGGCGCCAATCGCGGCGCAGTTAATTCTGAAAGCGAAGGACCTCGGTTACTTTGGCGGCGGCGCGACTCAGACAAATCCCACCGCGCAGCCCACGCCTCGACGGCGAAATAGATGAGGGTCGAGCATCAAGCGCCAGGTTTTCGTTTAGAGTCCGCACTTGTGCGGGCAACGGGCACAAGTGCCCGCTCTAAACCGCAGAATCAATTTTCATTAAACTAATCGCATGCGTAATCGTTTTTCATCACATGTCTTGCTGCTGCTGGCGCTGGTCGCCATCGAAGTCGTCGGCTATTACGCGATTCATCGCGCGGCCGTGATTCGCGGCTACAGCACTTCCGTCATTGGCGCAGCGCGCGATCTGATGATGTACGTTCCGATCATCGCGATGGCGCTGTGGGTGTCGGCGTTTCGAAAGTTCAAAGGCAATTGGGTCCTCTTCACCACTGCGATTCTGCTTTTCTCGATTGGCCTGCTGGTCCAATATCGCCTCTACAGCGACCCCGAATACAACGCGAAAAATAAAGCGGCGGCGCGGCAGGAGAAGACCGAGACCCTCCGCATGCGTTACGTGAACGAGAACTATGACGCGGCGAAGCGTCAGATGATGGGCCTGCCCGCAACGGCGCCGCCGGTCGAACAGGAAGCCCCAGTCAAAGAATCGAATTACACGTTGGGAAATGCGATCACTTCCAGCTACACCTGGATTCCCGTTTTTTCTTTGATTGCGTTCGGCGTGGCCTTCGCATTTTGCGCCAACGATAAGTTCCTATCCTGGATTCAGCGCAATAGCTTTATTGTCGTCTTGCTTACTTTGATTCCGCTCGGCATCGCCATTGTCAGCTCGAGCGCGGGTAAAGCCGTCGGCAACACCACGCCTTG
>DATANL010000580.1:0-9494 GCA_036266295.1 Pyrinomonadaceae bacterium
GCGGCTCGGCTTTTCCGCGCTGCATCCCCGCTGGCTGGCGACGGTACTTTGCTACGAGTCACAACTCGTCTATCCGGATCCGGGCTGGAGCCAGAGCGCGATCGTTCCCAACGATCCTGACTTGCTGCCCGCGAAACCATCTGAACTGTTCGCTGGCGGCGAAGACCGATATGCCGACATCACGCCTGAGGACTTTTTTGATCAGCAATGGACGCTGGGTGACGAAGAGCCCGGCAACGGCGTGTGCGCGCTGACGCAGCTTTCCGATCTTTCGTTATTGGTCACGCCCGATCTCTATTCGCCGGCCCCGCTCGCGCCGTTTGAAGATGTGATCGATCCGGTTTCGCTGGCTGGACCCGAGTTCGAGCGTTGCGTCGATCTGCCTCCAAAGCCGGACGAACAAACCAGGCAGGAATTGGATCTGGAGAAGTTGCGCCTGGATCCAAGACTTCCTGACGATCTCAAGTCGATCGTTGCTAATCAAAAAAAATTGGTTGAGCTGGCCGATGTCTTGCGCTCGTTCATCGTGTTGCTTGACGTCCCTCCCGGTTTGCATCAACGGCAGATATTGAACTGGCGCAGTAACTTCGACTCCGCTTTCGCCGCCGCGTATCACCCCTGGTTGAAGATCTCACGTCGCGACGACACGCGCGATGCCCTGGTACGCGTGCCACCCTCAGCAACGGCGGCCGGGATTATCGCCAAACAGGAACTCACCTTCGGCGTCCCGCAAGGACCGGCTAACGTGCTGGGAGCCGAGGTCGTCAATGTTGACGACGAAGTGACTCCGGCTCGTCACGATGAGCTGCACCCCGAAGGCATCAACGTTTATCTGCGTGAGCGTGACGGCATCCGCTTGACCGCCGCCCGCACTCTCAGCCGCGATCCGGCCTTCCGGCAATTAAGTGTGCGTCGTTTGATCACCATGATTCACCGCGCTCTTGAACGCCAAATGCAGTGGGTGGTCTTCGAACCGAACAACTCCAGTCTGCGCCTGGAGGTGCGTCTGGCGCTTCAGAGTTATCTACGCCAGTTGTTCCGCATCGGGGCTTTTCGCGGAGCGACCGAGGAGCAGGCTTTCTTTGTGCGCTGTGACGAGACCAATAATCCGCCGTATGTCTCCGATGCCGGACGTTTGATTACCGAGATCGGAATCGCTCCGTCGGAGCCCCTGGAATTCATCGTGCTGAGCCTGTCGCGCGAAGGCGACGGCACGCTAACTCTACGTGAGAAATAAAGCCAATGGCCGATCAGTTACTCCGCTCGTTTAGATTCCAGATCAAGCTGCGCAAAAGCGTGACTGTCGAATCCGGCGCGCAAGCGCCAAATGACAAGCCCACCGGGACCGAACTCGGCGACGGCGCCTTCCAGGAATGCAGCGGGCTCGAAGTCGAGATGGACGTACAGGAATACCTCGAAGGCGGGCGCAACGACGCGGTGATCAAGCGGGTCGGCCGGGCCAAGTACAGTCCGCTCATTTTGAAGCGCGGAATGTTTTACGGCGACGGCGGACTCGCTAATCGGGACCTTTGGAAATGGATTCAGGGAGTCGTCGCAGGCGAGCGGCCCGTGGCGCGTTACGACGGCATCGTCAAAGTAATGAGCGCCGGAGAGAAAGTTTCGGCGACCTGGGTTTTCGATCGCGGCGTGCCGATGAAAATTCGCGGCCCGGAATTAAACGCCAAGACCGGAGAAGTGGCCATTGAGGAATTGCACATCGCTCACGAAGGACTGCGGCTGGTCGAATCATAAGCTCGACAATAATTATGCAATTGCAAAAAGCCATCATTGCGGAACTCGAAGGTGAGACAGAGAAAAATCCGTTTCCCGTCCAGTTCAATCCAACCACGCTGAGATTGTCGCTGACCAATCAGGTCGAGGGCGGCGAGTCGGAGGGCAAGCAAGTGCGCCAGCACATCGGAGCCAGCTCTACCACGCTGACCCTCGACCTCATTTTTGATACGGCCGACGAAGGCGACACCGAGAATCCGGTCTCGGTGCGCAAAAAAACAAAACAGATCGAGCGCTTCCTGGTACCCACGGGTAAAGGCAAGCAGGAGAAAGCGCCTCCGCGAATTTGCTTTACCTGGGGAGATCTGGTCGTCAAAGGTGTGATCGACAGCCTGACAATCGATTTCGATCACTTTGCCGCCAACGGCGTGCCGCTGCGCGCGAAGGTGCCGCTCTCGATCAAAGGTCAGGATCGTCAGAAGGAACTGAAGCCCAGCGACAGCCGCAGTAACGCGCCTGTGCCGGGTGGATCATCAGGCGCAGGTGTGGGAAGTGGAGGTGGAGGTGGACTTGGCGGCGGTTCGTCCGCCGGACTTGGCGCCTCGGCGGGTATTGGACTGAGTGCATCAGTTGGAATTGGCTTGGGCGCGTCCGCCAGCGTGGGTGTGGCATTGGGCGGTGAAAGCGCCGGCGAGTTCGCGGCGCGGGTCGGCGTCGACCCGGCGGCTTGGCGCGGCCTGGAACTTGGCGGCGAGAGTTCGCTTTCACTTTCCGCCGGCGTCGAGGTGGGCTTTGATGCAAATTTGAACGCGAGTTCCGGGCTCGGCGTAACGGTCGGCGTCGAAGCAGGAACTTCGGCTTCACTCGAGGCTTCCTTCGGCCTCGAGGCCAGCCCGAGCCTCAATGCAGTCTCAGGTGTCGGAGTCGGCGCCCAGTTGGCTTCAGGTTTTGCACTGTCCTCCGCGGGCGGTGTGCGAGCTGCAATTGAATCAGTCCAGTCAGCCAGGAATCAGTCGGCGGAGACACAGGCGCGCGCCGCTTTCAAGACTCCCGCTGAGGCCTTGCCGGCAGCGACGAGCACGCCTTCGGCTACGGCCGCAGTGGCAGTGGCAACCAGATCAACCGGGGCACCACCAGCCCGCGCGGAACAACCGCGACCGCCGCTCAAGCAGACCGGCTTCCCGCCGGTATCGGCGCAAGAGGCGGCCCCGCCTGCGCCGCGACCACCGAGGGCCGATGTGCGGGCGAGTTCATTTGGATTCGGAGTGCCGCTGCGTCCCACGACTGGAAGCGCGGCTGACATGCGCGCCGAATCAATTCAAGGCGACGTCGCCATCAAACCAAAGACCCGCAGTGGCGAGCCGCCAATTACCAACGATCCGACGAAGCCGGGTTGGGTTGCATTGCCGGCGCGAAATCTGGGACGCACCGCGAACACGGGCCAGTCTGGGCCATCGCACAAGTGCGGTTGTGGTTGTAGGCATTGATGTCCTGCTGAATTTGGAAACGATATCAACCGAATTGTGGTTAGCAACCGCTGAGGAACTGTGATGTCAGTGCACGTTAGCGAAATGGTTTCGGAAGTCACGACCGAGCCTGGATCTGCCGGCCCAGCCTCGAGCGATCCGGCGAAGCGGGACGAGGAGAGGGCTCGCGTCCTCGAAGCCCAGACACAGATCGCGCGCGACCGATTCCGGACCGCCGCCGAGGGCTACGATGACTGAAGAGCTGCTTACTTTCACCTCCCCGGTCTTCAAGGTCGAGGGCGAAGTCAAAGGCGAGTTGGCTCGTGACATTCTTCGACTCGAAATCGAAGAGAGCACTTCGGGACTGAAACAGCTCACCGCGCAACTCGTCATGGAAGGCGAGCCGGGCAGCGGCACTGAATTGGAGCAACATTATCTCGATGGATCGATCATTGATTTTGGCAAGAAGCTGTCAGTCGTCGTTGGGGCCGACCCGGCCGCCCATACAGTTTTTACGGGTTGGATTAGTGCGCTTGAAGCCGATTTTCAAGAAGCCGACGTACCCAGGGTCATAATTTTCGCCGAAGACAAGTTAATGAAACTGAGGATGACGCGACGGATGAAGACGTACGAAAACGTAACCGATGCCGACATCGCGAGCGCGATCGCCTCCGAGCACGGATTGACCCCATCGGTTGACGCCGACGGGCCGACTTACGACGTCGTCCAGCAATGGAACATGAGCGACCTGGCGTTTCTCCGCGAGCGCGCCCGAAAAATTCAAGCCGAGATCTGGGTCGAAGATGAGACTTTGAATTTCAAGTCGCGCAGCAAACGGACGGCGACAGAGTTAACCCTGGTGCAGGGCAATCATCTCGTCTCGCTACGCGCACGGGCGGATCTGGCGCATCAACGGACCAAGGTGAAAGTAAGTGGCTATGACGCCAGCCAGCGTGACCGGATCGAGGAAGAATCAGGTTCCGACGCAATCCAGTCCGAAGTTTCCGGCGGCTTGACTGGGCCTGCCGTGCTGGAAAGGGCTTTCGGCGAACGCATTTCGCATCGAGTGCGTGACGTTCCGCTGAAGGCAACCGAAGCGACCGATTGGGCCCGCGCCGAGATGCTGCGACGCGCCCGCGCTTTCGTCACCGTAAGCGCGACGACGCGTGGGTCTGCCGAGATGGTGGTCGGCAGCAAGGTGACCCTCGAAGGCACCGGACATCCATTCGAGGGATCGGGATATTACGTGACGCGTGTTTGTCACACCTACGATCAGAAGAATGGATTTCGCACGCATTTTGAAGCCGAACGGGCGACCGTTCAGGAGGGATCGTGAGCCACCCGATCGGCGCATTCCGGCCAGATGGCGAAGCCCGGCGTTACTTCGGCGTCTTTCCGGCGATTGTTACCGACATCGTCGACCCGGACAACCTGGGCCGCATTCAAGTCAAGTTCCCCTGGCTCGGCGCCGATGGCGATTCAGTACGGGCCTGGAGCACTTTGCTGACGCCTTATGCGGATGACGATCAGGGATTTGAAGTTCTGCCGGCCGTGGACACGCAAGTCGTCGTCGCGTTTGAGGCGGGTGACCTGAGGCGGCCTTACATCATCGGCTCATGCTGGAATGGCAGCGAAGCAATGCCCGAGGCGCCGGCCGCACCCAACAACAAGCGGCTGATCAAATCGCGGGCCGGCAGTTTGCTCGAGTTCGACGACACCGATGGTTCGGCGAAGGTGACCGTATCGATGAAGAGCGGTCACAAACTGGTGCTGGATGACAGCGCCCAGGAAGTAAAGCTGGAGCACGCGAACGGTTGCGTGATCAAGTTTGACAGCAGCGGCAACGTAACCATCACGGCGCTGGCAAGCATGACCATCAACGCGCCGTCGGGATTGACAGTGAATGCGCCGACCTCGACTTTTTCGGGCAGCGTAACCTGTCAACCGTTGACCGCAACGTCGATTACTTCCCCGCTCTATTCGCCGGGAGCAGGCAATGTTTGGTGAGACTATGATTGCGAATCACGAGTGGAGATTGGTGGCGCCGTGGTACCACTGGCAACGGCAACTCGATGCCGAGCAGCGCCAGCCCTGGCAGACGAGGCCGGTCTTTCAAAAGTTCGACCAGACTGATTTCGTCAAGACGTTTACCGCCGATCCGCAACGCTCGCTCAGGTTCCTTGAAAACGAAGACACAGTTTTCGACACCTCGCTCAAGGAAGTCGCAAAAATCAGCAGCGGCCCACTCGTCAACCGCTTTACTCAGCTCTATGCACCAAAGAAACCAGGCGGGGCCAAAGCAGACAGCGCGCAGGAGGCGACGCTGGTACCTACCGGCACGCGCAAACTCTACCTGGCAACGCACAAGCGCAACTATCTCGTCGTCAGCGAACTGCATTGCTACGCCCCGGGTTTTCCAAAGGTGAAGGCGGATCAGGTTTGCCAGGCGGGGTTCGTCGTTCGCCGGCGCGCGCTCAGTATTCCGGCGGCCCAGCAGACAGCGGCACACAAAGCCGCCGCTCAGATCTTAAAAGAGATTAACTCGGTCAAATCAGATCTCGCCTACTGGCAGCAGACCACGCCGGCCACGGGATTAGGAAGCAAACGTCGCAAGCAGGCCGTGCAGAAAGCGGTTGCCAATGGGACGTATGCGGGCATCGTGAAAGATCTCCAGACCAAACTGAGCACGGCCCAAAAGAAACTCACGGATTGGCGCGCCACCTATCAGGTCACGGCCACGCTGGAAGGTTGGATTCCGGGAAAATTTGAAAACATCGGATCCTGGCAAGCGGTTGAAGGCACGCCGAAGCAAACCCATAGCAAGCCATTTCCAACGGACGAGGCGACCTTTCCCTTGTTTGCTTTATTCCCCGATCCAAAAATCCCCGGCCATTCGGCGCGAGGCCGGAACATTTATTTTGGCGTCGTCCCGACCAGCAGCCTCGACACGGATCAATTCGGCGTCCCGCGCTTTGATAGCGATGTGGCTTATGAAATTCGTTGCTTTGTCCGGCGCCACAAAACTGATTGCCCGAAGACCGACAAGAAACCAGATTGTCATGGCGAGATTGTCTGGAGCGAAGCGACCGAAACTTACAAGCTCGCTTCGGCCACTGACTTGAACGGCACCAGCAATCGCCCGATCACGATCAAACTGCCGGACTTCAAAGAGCTCGCGGCGCAGGCAGCATCGCTGCCCGCCAACAAACTGGCCCCGGTGCGCATGATCCAGCCGCAGAGCATGAAATTCAGTGTCGACGACGGCAAGGCAACGGGTGGCGGCATCGGCGGTTTCCAGATCTGTTTCTTCTCGATTCCGCTGATCACGATCGTCGCGATGTTTCTGCTGCAACTGTTTCTGCCGATCGTGGTTTTTCTTTTTGGTTTGTTCTTCCTCCTGGCGCTGAAGTTTTGCATCCCGCCCAGTCTTTCGGTCGCCGCCGGCGCCGACCTCTCTGCCAAGCTTGATCTGGCGATGCCGAAGCTCGAGGCCGACGCCAGTCTGGATATCGACATTGGGTTGGATGCGGCACTGGGAATTCCCAATTTCACCGCGGACTTCAACGCAACTATGACAACCGGAATTATTCAAGAGCACAGCATCGTCAAGGCAGACGACAAAACGTCTCTGCAGGATTTCAGCAACGCGGCTTTCCTGCCGCTGGGCGTGGGCATGAACGAAGCCGGTAAGTTGACTGATGCAGAGGGCTTGCCGAAGCCGGAAGCGGGTCTCGATCTGACGGCCTCATTGGAGTTGGAGCCGCGCGTGGAGGTGACAGTCAAATGAATACCTTGAGCTATCTGGGCCGCGGCTGGACGTTTCCGGTTCATCCCGACGACCGCGACGGCGGCCTGGAATATCTGGGCGGCCCGGAAAAGGTGCGACAGTCAATCGAGATCATTCTTGATACCCAACCGGGCGAACGAATTATGCGGCCGGAGTTCGGCTGCGGTCTGCGACGTTATCTGATGAAGCCAAACACGACGGCTACACGCTCTTTGATTCAACGCGAAGTCGACCTGGCCCTGCGCGCCTGGGAACCGCGCATAGAAGTTCAAAGTGTGGAAGTGACGCCCGGCGACGATCCGGCGCTGGTGCTAATCGAAATTTCCTACATTCACAAACGCGACGGGCGTCAGGGAAATTTTGTCTATCCGTTTTATCTGGAGTAAGCCGGTATGCCGATTCCCAGTCCTATTCTCGACGATCGATCTTACCAGCAACTGCGGGACGAGTTAGTGCGTCGCATTCCGGTTTACACGCCGGAGTGGACCGATCACAACCCCAGCGATCCCGGAATCACACTGATCGAGTTGTTTTCCTTTCTCGCCGAGAATCTGCTCTTCCGCTTTAATCAAATTCCTGAAACCGCGCGCCTCGAATTCCTGCGCTTGCTGCAAATCCCTTTGCGGCCGGCCGTGCCCGCGCGCGCTTTGGTGACGCTTTCTTCTGACAAGCTCGTCAAGGATGTCAACGGAAAATACACCGGACAACTCGTGCCGATGCAGTCAGAGTTAAAGGCCGGCGCGTTTCCGTTCGAGACGTTAACCGAAGTCGCAGCCTGGCCGATCTCGTTCGTAACGATTGGCCGCGTGACGACTAAACCTCCCGACCCGACGTTGGAACCTGAGGTCGCGGGCTTAACTGCGAACGCGGTTGACGCGGCCGGAATCAACGCCGGCGAGGATCCGATATTTTACGAAAGCCGAACCGTCGATCTTAACGAGCCGCCGGTTGATTTCGATTCAACTGTCGACGGCATGCTGTGGGTGGCCGTCCTCAACGAATTGAAAAAGTCGCCGGACGCGAGCGTGGCTGACATCCGTGAATTCTTCAAAGACGGATTACTTAATCTCGGTTTTGTTCCTGAACCCATCATTGATTCAATCGAACAGGTGAAGGCTTGTCCGGGGGTCGACTTCCAACCCACAGCGCCGGCGGTCGAATGGCAAGTCTCGACCGGCGAAATCATCAACAACGAACCCGTCTATAGCCGGCTGGCAGTCGAAGGTGACACCACGCTCGGTCTCAGCCGGGAAGGCGTCGTCAGACTTCGCCTGCCGAAGAAAGCCAAGGGCTTCGGGCAATTCAAGCCGGAAGATCCTAATCAGCTCGGCACCGGCCAATTTCCGCCGGCGCTGGATGAAGAGAAAGAAAAGAAGCTGCTCTGCTGGCTGCGCGTGTTCCGTCACGACGGAAGCGGTTTTGGCAAAGTGCTCCTCGTTGGAGCCAATGCCGCTGAGGCAGTGCAGACCAAGAAAGCAAGGACTGAGTTTCTCGGCGCGGGAAACGGTCAACCGGATCAGCGCTGCAAGCTGGCTAGTAAGCCGGTCCTCGCCAGGAGCCTCAAGCTTGATGTGGAAGAAGGCCAGCGTTGGGTCGAATGGAGCGAAGTTGACGGCTTTTATTCCAGCCAACCCGACGATCGCCATTTCGTCGTCGATCTCGAAGTGGGTGAAGTCCGTTTCGGCAACGGCCTGCAAGGGTTGGCGCCGCAGATCGGCCAAAGAATTCGGGCGCGCGAGTACCGCTACGGCGGCGGCGTGGAAGGCAACGTCGCGGCGAAAGGAATTTCCAAGCTCGTAGAGTTTCCGGATATCAAAGCTGCCAATCCCTTGGCGGCGCGCGGCGGCGCGGCTGCTGAATCAATTAGAGAAGGACTCAGCCGTATCCCCGGAGAGTTGCGGCGCCGCGATCGCGCCGTGACAGCTACGGACTTTCAAGAACTTGCAATCGCGACTCCCGGCGCGGACGTGGGCCGCGCTGAATGCCTGCCGCGCTTTCATCCGCAATTCCGCTCACCGTCGCCGCCGCCTGAGAAAGCCGGCGTCGTGAGTGTCGTCATCTGGCCGCGCGAAGACTCGCGGAGTCCGAATGCGCCGGTGCCGGACCGGGCGATGCTGCGCGCTGTTTGTGAATGGCTCGACCTTCGTCGACTGGTCACGACTGAGCTGTATGTGATCCCGCCGACTTATCGACGAATCGCCGTTGTCGTCGGGCTGCAAGCCAAGCCGGGTTATGGAATCGAAGCAGTTCGTCATTGGGTCGAGTTGGTGATCCGGCAGTACCTCTCGCCATTGCCGCCCTACGGACCCGAGGGTCACGGCTGGCCACTCGGGCGGCGTGTACACGGTCCTGAGCTCGAAGCCGCAGCGCTTCAGGTCGAAGGCGTGGAGTTTTTGAATGAACTCAAAGTCGCCGGATGGAACGGATCGCAGTGGACGCAGGGAACGGTAAACCTGGAAAAGTATGAAGTGCCGGAGTTGGCTGAGATCGCCGTGGTTGAAGGCCCGCTG
>DATANL010000581.1:0-1844 GCA_036266295.1 Pyrinomonadaceae bacterium
GAGGCAAAGCCCCAACAGCAGAGCCAGCGCCACGAGACCGATGGCAATGATTTCATTGATGCGGGTGTTACGCTCCGACGATTCCAGTTCGATGTCTTGTTGAATTGCCGCCATAAGAATTTAGTGAGCAGTAAGCTGTGAGCAGTGAGCAGCAGGATCAGAGTTCAGCAATAGCCGGTCAAACTCATCACCCATTACTCATGACTCATCACTTCTTGATTACGCCGCGCGGCGTAATAACAGATACTCCTTGATGAATTCGTCGATGTCGCCGTCGAGAACCGAATCGACATCGCCGCGCTCGAGTTTCGTGCGCGCGTCTTTAACCAGGCGATACGGCGCCAAAACGTAATTCCGAATCTGCGATCCGAAGCTGATCTCCTGCTTGTTAGCTTCCAACTCTTTGGTCTCTGCCTGCCGTTTCTCCAATTCCAATTCGTAGAGACGTGATCGCAACACCTGCATGGCGACGGCCCGGTTCTGGTGTTGCGACCGCTGGTTCTGGCACTGGACCACGATGTTCGTCGGCAGGTGTGTAATGCGCACGGCCGAGTCCGTCGTATTGATGTGCTGACCGCCGGCGCCGGTCGATCGATAAGTATCGACGCGTAAATCCTTGTCGTTGATCTCTACTTCGACTTCTTCGTCGATTTCGGGATAGACGAAGAGTGAAGCAAATGACGTGTGGCGGCGCGCGTTTTGATCGAACGGCGAGATGCGCACGAGCCGGTGCACGCCGGCCTCGGCGGCCAACAAACCGTACGCGTATTCGCCATCAACTTTGAAAGTCACGCTCTTGATCCCTGCTTCCTCAGCCGGTTGATAGTCGATGATTTCCGTTTTGAACTCGCGGCGTTCGCACCATCTGATGTACATGCGCAAAAGCATCTGCGCCCAGTCCTGCGATTCAGTTCCGCCCGCGCCGGGATGAATCGTGCAGATTGCATTGCGCGCGTCATTTTCGCCGGCGAGCAACGTCTCGCTTTCGGCGGCGACGACTTCATGTTCAAGCCGGGCGAGCAGTTGGCGCAGCTCGGGCAGCGACGCTTCATCTTCTTCCGCGAATTCAAAGAGCACGCCCGCGTCCGCGATTTCGCTTTCGAATTTCTCTTGCCGCTCGATAGTTCGTTGGACGCGGCTGCGTTGCTGCAAGAGCTTCTGCGCGGCTTCCTGATCGGACCAGAAGTCAGGGGCCGACGCTTGCGCTTCGATCTTTTCTAGTTCCGCACGCTTCGCGGGAACATCAAAGAAACCTCCCGAGTTGTTCGACTCGCTTCTTTAGATCGTCGTATGTGTTTCTGAATTCCTGCATTGAAATAGTTACGATCCTTATCGTGTCAAAGCCGGCCCTATGGGCGGGCTTCTTTGTCAGCAGGCCGCGCCTTACGGTCGGGTTGCTGACACTCTCCTTCTCATAAAACTCGCGGAAATAAATCCGAGACTGATCAAGACGCAGCCGCAGACGAAAAGGTCACCGTGCCGAGAATAAAATGTTGTGCCTTGACCCTTACTGATCGTCCAGGTACGCACATCTTCATGAAACCCACTTGTTTGATCGAAGACGGCGCCGGTCGAACTGACGTATGCCGTGATTCCGGTATTCGTCACGCGCAACAAGTCGCGATCGTTTTCGACGGCGCGAAAAACCGCATTCGCGAGATGTTGTCGCATCACGGGAGTCGGTCCGAGATATCCGTCATTCGAAATATTGATCAGCACGTCAGCGCCTTCGTTTGTGAAGCTGCGCGCGATCGATGGATGCGCGGCTTCTATGCAAATAAAAACCCCGGCGCGCAGCGCGCCGAGGGGCATCAGCGTATATGAACTGCCGGGTGTAAATTCGC
>DATANL010000582.1:0-4907 GCA_036266295.1 Pyrinomonadaceae bacterium
CCGCCGTGACTGACCATGACCACGCGCACGCGATCGTCGGCCCGCTGAAACAGCTCGATGTAGGGCGCGAGATCCTGCGCGAGCAAATCATCGCGCGACAGCGGCACCAGAGGCATCTCGATGTGCGAGTCGACCGCGCCGGCGCCGATGCCCGGAAAATGTTTCAAGCACGCGAGGCAGCCCGCGCCCTGCAGGCCGCGCACATAGACCGTCGTGTAGCCCAGCACTTCGCCCGGCGAACTGCCATACGAACGCGAGTACAAGCCGTTCGTCAATTGGCTGCGTTCCTGGGTGATGATCGACATCACCGGCGCGAAGTTAATGTCGAAGCCCAACGTGCGCAGCAGCTCGCCCGTAATTCTCCCCAGGGTGCGCACGCCCGCGAGATCGCCGTGCTGGCGCAGCGCGCGAGCTGAGGGCATTGGCGGAAAGATTACCCGCAATCGATCGACGAGTCCGCCTTCCTGGTCGATGCCGCACAACGGCGGCGTCGGCAGGATCGCGCGACACTCATCCAACAATTGACGCACTTGCTCAGCCGATTCGACATTGCGTCCGAAAAGAATAATTCCGCCGGGTTTAATCTCGTTCAGCAGTTCGCGCGTCTCTTGATCGATGGTGGTTCCGGGAAGGCCGATGAAGAAAAACTGTCCGATCTGTTGTTCGAAGGGTAACGACAAGAAATGATCCGCAGGCATTGGTCCCCTGATTTGCTGTTTATGAAAAATCACTAACAGCTTACGACACTAATCGATGCGGCTTCAAATGATTATTGTTTGACAGTGATTATTGTCTGACATCGTTTAGCCGCCGGACTTGTCCGGCGCGAGCTGGCGGCACAAGTGCCGCCTCTAAACAAAAGCGGGATCTAAACGAAAGCGGGATCTAAACGAAAGCGGGATCGTGTTGCGATGCGGCGGGTGGCAGTCTTAGTGGATTCATTTAGAATGAACCAACGATGAAGGCGATGATTCTGGCGGCGGGATTCGGCGAACGGCTGTGGCCGTTGACCGTCGACCGCACGAAACCCGCCCTGCCGGTTTTAGGAAAGCCTCTGGTCGGTTACGTGGCTGAGTACCTGGCACGTTTCGACATCAATGACATCGTCGTCAATCTTCATCACGAACCCGATTCTGTGCGGCGGGTGTTGGGCGATGGCAGCCAGTTCGGTGTGCGTCTCGAATATGTTTACGAGCCTGAAATCCTGGGCACCAGCGGCGCGCTTGATAATGCGCGCGCGCTGCTCGAGTCTGAGACTTTCGTGGTGATCAACGGCAAGCTGGTGACTGACATCGACCTGAACGCGGCGCTGGAACATCATCGCCGCGAGAACGCTTTGGCGACGCTCGTGTTGAAGCGGAATGTGTCGCGGGAACGGTTTAGCATCGTCGAGACGCACGACGGTTTGGTGACCAGATTCGCGGGAATGCCGTCGGCCGCTGATTTAGATGCAGACCCGCCGTTGATGTTCACCGGCATTCACATAATGGAGTCGCGGATATTCGATTACATACCGCGCGGCATCTTTTCGGACACAGTCGTCGACGCTTATCCAAAGGCAATGGCCCGAGGTGAGCGCATCGTGGCGCATGTCGGTGAGGGATTGTGGTACGAGCTGTCGACGCTGCCACGTTATCTCCAGATTAGTCTGGCGCTGCTGCGTGATCAGCATCGCGATTTTTACGCCGGCGCGAATCCGCAGATCGACGCCAACGCTGGCGTCAGTCAGTCGGTTTTGTGGGATGACGTCGTCATCGACGCGGGCGCCACAGTGCGCCGGGCCATCATTGGCGATCGCGTACACGTGAAGCAGGGCGAGGTCATCGAAGACGCCGCCGTCGTGCGGGCCGATCTGGTCGCCGGGAAGAAAGTCCCGGCCAAAGCCCTCAAAGGCGAAGTGATGGGCGACAACTTTGTCGTGTCCTTATCGCAATGATAAGATTCGCTTAAGGTTGACGAGGGTGTACGAGCTTGGGCGACATCGAACTCTCCTGTTGAGGCGATCTCCAGGTACATCTTGAAGCGGTTTCTGATTATCGATCCAATCAGCTGATTCGGTTTCGCTGCGGATAGAACTACCCCGAGCCCAACCTCCTTAACCCTGATTCTTATGACTTCTGTGCTTCAGTCCAGTTCAACCGCCTTCGCGACCTCCGCTCGCGAGCGCATCGCGGACTACGTCGCCTCGCGGGTGGGCGCGGACCGTAAAGGCATCACGGCCCTGACACCTGACGCGTCGACGCGCGAATACTTTCGCATACCGTGGCAGAAGGGAACTGCCGTGGCCGCGGTTTACCCCGAGCCGTTTGACGCGACGATTCATCCTTATCTCGACGTCACCCGCTTGTTCGTTGAGTGCAAGCTGCCCGTGCCGCAGGTGCTCGACGTTGACGGCGACGCCGGCATCATCGTTCAGGAAGATCTGGGCAACCGGCAGTTGTGCCAGGTCTTTGAAGAAGTAACGGCTGATGAACGCGAGGCGCTGCTCGAGCGGGCAATCGAAATCATCGCGCGGATTCAAGCAGCTACGACGAAGGCCTATGAGCTCGATTCGATTGCGAGCCGGCTGGCATTTGATGAGGCGAAGCTCTCCTGGGAATTCAACTTCTTTACCGAGCATTACTTCAGCAGTTATCGCAAAGAGGAATTGAGCCACGGGCAGGCAGCTGAATTGAAAGCTGAGTTGAATGATATCGCGGCTGAACTGGCCTCAGTCCCGCGCGTGCTTTGTCATCGCGACTATCACACCGCTAACCTGATGTTGGATAAACCCGGCAATGTTCGAGTGGTCGATCACCAGGATGCGCGGATGGGGCCGGCCAGTTACGATCTGGTTTCGCTCTTGCTCGATCGGCAACCGGCGACGCCTTCGCTGGCTGAGGTGCGCGCGCATCGTTTGTTCTTTCTCGACGCGCGGCGCCGCAACGGGCTGGAGGCAATCGATCCGGATGACTTCAGCAAAGAATTCCGTTTGATGACGATTCAGCGAGGCTTGAAAGCCGTCGGCACATTTTCATGTCAGACCGCGGTTTATGGCCGCGGAGAATTTTATGAGCGCCACATTCATCCCACGTTTCTGATCGTGTTGCAGGCGGCGGAATGGTTGGAACGGTTTCCGGTCCTGCAGCGAATGATCAAAGAGAGAATTTAGTCGCGCGGCGGACACCAGGGTGTCAGAGCCGGAAGCGGTAGTAACCGGATCATTGTGCGTCTTTCGTATTGATCCGGTCGCTACCGTTCACACTTACTGAGCGTTAAATCATTAAGCTATTATCAAACCTGCGCGTCGCGCACTTTTACTGAATGCAAACTTACATCACAGACCTTTCAAAACATATCGGCGAAGAAGTGACCCTCAAGGGCTGGCTCTACAACATGCGCTCCAGCGGCAAGCTCCTGTTTCCGCAACTGCGAGACGGCACGGGCATCGTGCAATGCGTGGTTGCCAAGAATGCGGTGGCGCCGGAAGTATGGGACGCGCTAAAGCCTCTGGGGCAGGAGTCGTCTTTGATCGTCAACGGCAAGGTGCGCGAAGACAGCCGCGCTCCGGGTGGATTTGAAGTTGACGTGACGACTGCTGAAGTTCTGCAGAACGCGCATGACTATCCGATTTCGCCGAAAGAGCACGGCCCGGAATTTCTGCTCGACAACCGGCACCTCTGGCTGCGTTCCCGTAAGCAGCACGCGATTTTGAAAGTGCGTCACGCGGTGGTGAAAGCCGTGCGCGATTTTCTCGATAACGATGGCTTCACCTTGCTGGACACGCCGATCTTCACGCCCGCGGCCTGTGAAGGCACGAGCACGCTGTTTGAAGTCGATTACTTCGGAGACGAGAAAGCCTATCTCACACAATCAGGTCAGCTTTACAACGAAGCAACCGCGGCCGCCTTCGGCAAGGTTTACTGCTTCGGTCCGACGTTTCGCGCTGAGAAGTCAAAAACGCGCCGGCACCTGACCGAGTTTTGGATGGTCGAGCCCGAGATGGCCTACGCGACGCTGGACGATGTGATGGATTTGTCCGAGCGATTTCTGTCGTACATCGCCGCCCGGGTACTGGAAACACGGCGAGAAGAATTGAAGGTGCTCGAACGCGACACATCAAAACTCGAATCGATCGTTCCGCCTTTTCCGCGCGTTCATTACGACGATGCCGTGAAGATGCTCGACGAAGGATTTGCCAAAGGTGAACTCGAAAACAAATTCGAGTGGGGCGGCGATCTCGGAGCGCCTGACGAAACCTATCTTTCGAGCAAGTACGACAAGCCGGTGATGGTCCATCATTATCCCGCCGAAGTGAAAGCTTTCTACATGAAGCGCGATCCCGAACGGGATCAGTACGCGCTCGGCGTAGATGTGCTGGCGCCGGAAGGTTACGGCGAAGTTATCGGCGGCGGCGAACGCGCGACTTCAATCGAATTTCTCGAACAACAGATCGCTGCGCACGGTCTGCCGCGGGAAGCCTTTGAATGGTATCTCGACCTGCGACGTTACGGCAGCGTGCCGCATTCCGGATTCGGTATGGGCGTCGAGCGTTGCACCGCGTGGATGTGCGGGATTGAGCACGTGCGCGAGGCAATTCCGTTTCCGCGGATGCTGTATCGATTAAAGCCGTAACTCAGCCAGTTGTTTAGACGCCGCACTTGTGCGGCGACGCATTTGGCGGACAAGTCCGCCGTCTAAACGACACGAAACACTTCTTAATGGACGAACAACTTCGCACTGAATTCAACGAGTGGGCGCGCGCCGGGAAGGGCGAAAGCATGGAGCATGGGCATCGGCCGGTAGGCGAGCAAGCCATTGCTCGCATGCGGGTCGAGCCGGATTCGCGCGTGCTGGACATCGGCTGTGGATCGGGATGGGCCTCGCGGCTCTTGGCCGAGTACGCATTCAATGGTCGCGTGACCGGC
>DATANL010000583.1:0-3110 GCA_036266295.1 Pyrinomonadaceae bacterium
TCAGCGCGCGTGAACCGGTCGAGCGCCTTTTCAAAGAGCAGGAACACGCCCAACTCGTGCGTCTCATATTGAGGATCGTTCATGATCGACCAGCCGTCATTCGACCAATTCACCGTCCCGTCGGGAGTTACGATTTCAAAATCGACGGCCACGTTCGGGCGCACTTCGAATTGGTAGCCAACCCAGAAAAGTCCCATCGGTGCGTTCGCTTTGCCTTGCACGGTCGCGCTGTCGATCTTCGCTTTCAGATTCGCACCATCAACCGGCGTGAAGCTCTTCGTTTGTTGCGCCGCGACTGCGATGACTGCTGCGAACACAAACAGCGTGGCGAAAAATATTCTCGGTAATCTAAACACCGTAGTCCTCCGCTTTGTGGCATGTTTCGAAACTGGCGACCCGACTGGAGCGCAAGCGTCCCGCTTGCCGGAGCCAAGACGGTTGCGCTCCAGCCAACTGAGTAATAAATGCGTCGCCGTTACTACTGCTTGAGAAGTTCCTCGAAGAACGCAACCACTGCAGGGTTTTTGTTCTTATTCGCCAGCAGCATCACGATTCGGCGTTTGCGTTCGATTGGCGTCTGGGGATTTCTGGCGATCGAGATTAGCTTGTCGATTACCTTCTGATCGCTGGAGTAAGCCAGCGAGTTGAGAATTTGATCCTTGATGGTCTCGTCCTTTTCATTATCGTAGAGACCCATCAAAGCGTCGATGTAGTTGGTGCCGCCGCGACGGCCGAGCGCGCTGATCGCCCCTTTGCGCAGCTCGACGCTTTCGCCGGAGCGGGCAATCGTGAGCAGCTTTTCACCAGCTCGTTCGCTGCGGCGACGGGCCAGGCCATTGATAACCGATTTGCGGATTTGGATGTCCTGACTCGAATCGTAAATCTTGAACAGGGCATCAACCGCGGGCTCGCCGGCCCGGTCGGCAATTCGTGCAATGGCGCTCTGGCGCAACTGCAAAGGTTTGGTGCTGACCGCGATATCGGCCAGGATGCCGGCGGCGCGCGCGCCCGTGTGTTGGCTCAAAGCGTACATCGCCGCTTCGTTTATTTCCGGTTGTGGCGCATTCAACGCAAAGTCCCGCAAAGCATCGATAACGCTTTCGTCGTTGGTTGCACCCAGCAGCGAGATCGCGCGGCTGCGCACTTTGAGATCCGGATCGTTCTGCGCCGAACCCATGATTGTCGGAATGACCGTCTTGCCGCCGTTACGTGACAGGAGGGTCAGGGCCGCGCGCCGGCAGGGCGGTGGCTGTGCCGAATTCGGCTTCAACCAATCTGTCGCGTTCACAATACCTCGTTGCGGATCGCTCTCGAACAATGCCTGCAACACCACGATCTTGAATTCACACGGGTCGTCATCCGCTAGTCTTTCTCCCGCAATGGCCGAGCCCATGCCTTTACCGATACCAATGCCCATACCCTCGCCGATATGGAACATGGTCTTGTCTTTCATCTTCTCCTGCATTTCCTTGACGCGTTCCGCGGTCCGCTCCTGGGCATCGCGCAAGCGCTCGTCGGCGCGCATCTTGGCTTCGGCAACTCTCTCCTGCATTTCGGGAGAGATCGTAACCGCCTGACCCGGCGATTGCGCTACCACAGTCGGATTAACAGAGGCGCTGGTCGCGGCCTCTACGGCAGCAGCGATGGGCGCTGAACTAAGCACGGCAACGTCTGCGGTGATCGGAGTCCCGGCAGTGGCCACCGGCGCGGCGCCTGGAAGTTGGGCCATCAACAGGTCGGCATCCTGTTTCCAACTCGTCTTCGCGTACGCCTGCAGCATCTTTTCGATGGTCTGCTTGCAGACGGTGTATTTCTTCATCTGGTACTGGGCATACGCCGTCCAATACATGGCGGCGTCGAGGTTCTGTTCTTTGGGGAATCGGGTCACGTATTGACCGAAAGCCTGCTCGGCCTTCGACCATTGCGCGTCGTCGATGAGATCGCGCGCGGCCGCGAACGCCGTTGTTGCTTCCGGCGTACTGCCGGTCTGCTGCGCGGCCCACGCATTTTCCTTTACGCGTGGCGCAGCCTTCTTCTGCGCTGCTGCTTGATTGATTGCTCCCGCCGCTAAACAGATCACCACTGCGGCGACTATGGCGAATATTGATTTGATTGATTTCATTTCTCTTCCGTCGTTTCTCATTTTCATTTTCCTCGGTGGACTGGATTCAGAGTTATTCGTAGCCTCGCAACTCTGCAACGATTTCAGTTTTTTGAACGCGATCGCGAATCTGACGCAGGTCCTTTGCGGGGGCTTTGTCGGGCAAATTCGCGATATCGATCAGAAACGGTTCCAAACTCCCAAGGACGGACTTGGCCGGGAACTTGCCGGCCATCTCGGCATCGCGCCGCAACACGATGTTTTCATTCAACAAGCGGCGTGATTCCGCTTTTTCATAAGACACATCGACTTCCTGGTCATCATCGGACACGTCGATGTTGCGAACTGAGATCAGCAGGTTCTGTGCTTGCTCCAAATGCGTGGCCGTGTCTTTGTCTTCCATGTCGCTGTAAGCAGCATCGGTGAAAAGAATCTCCGGTCGATCATCAGAAGACCTCTTCACCGCCGGATGCTTGCGGTTCGTCGCGACGAATTCTGTCTTAGGCTGTTCCGTAACGTTGACGTCGCTGGCCGGCGTGGTAATTTGCGGCGGCGCATTAGAGCCGCTCGGCGCAACCGGCGCCGGCCTGTTTACGGCAACCTCGTCGACTGGCGGACTTTGCGGCCTCGTCCGGAAGTACGCTACGCCAACCACGATAGCAATCAGCGCCAGCGCCACGGCCGGCATCGCAAACCTGAACGAAGGCATCGCGAACAACCCTGCGAACCATTCAGAGAAGCTGAACTTCGACTGCGCGGCACTGTTCGCATCGGTCGTGATACGCGCCGCGATTCCACTCCACACCGCCGGCGAAATTTCCAACTCGCGATCGTACCGCGCGAACAGTTCGTTCTCGGCAGTCAACGCTTCGAACGCCGACGTGCAACTGGCGCACTTCATCAAGTGCTGCTGCACTTGTTCGCGGTTACGTTCGCCGGCTTCGCCGTCGAGGTAAACTTCCAAAAGATTTAGACAGTCATCGCATTTCATGACTTTAGGTTCCTACAT
>DATANL010000584.1:0-2332 GCA_036266295.1 Pyrinomonadaceae bacterium
CTCCGACGCGTGATCGTTAACCATTCCCACGGCCTGCATGAATGAATAGCAGATGGTTGAGCCAACGAAATTGAATCCGCGACGCTTTAGGTCCCGGCTCAGCGCGTCGGAATCAGCAGTGGTGACCGGCAACGGAGCGCCGCGCTTTCGCTGCTTCGGCTTGCCGCCCACAAACGTCCAGACATATTTATCGAAGCTGCCGAATTCGCTTTGAATCTTCAGAAACAATTTGGCGTTACCGATCGCCGATGCGATCTTCAAGCGGTTGCGAATGATACCTTCGTCATCAAGCAACTTCGCGATCTTGCGCTCGTCGTATTTCGCAACCTTCTTCGGATCGAAATTATCGAACGCGCGGCGATAGTTCTCACGCTTTCTGAGAATCGTCTCCCAACTCAATCCTGCCTGGGCGCCCTCAAGAATCAAAAACTCGAATAGCGTGCGGTCGTCATGAACCGGAACGCCCCATTCACGATCGTGATAAGCCACGGACAGTTCCGTCCGCGCCCAATGACATCGTCTAATTTGTTGCTCAGCAGATTTGCTCAACGGCCCAGCCCGTCCTTGCCGTTGACCAATTGATCGATGGCTTGAATCAGCGCGCTGGGCTCGACGGGTTTTGCCAGATGCAGCTGGAAACCTGAGGCCAACGCGCGCTGGCGATCCTTTTCGGTGGCGAAGGCGGTGAGCGCTACCGCGGGGACCTGGCTCGCCGCCGTGGGCAAGGCGCGAACCTTCTCGATGAGATCGTAACCACTCTCGGTGGGCAGGCCGATGTCGCTCAACAGCACATGAGGCTTGAACGATTGCAGATCGATGAGCGCCTGCTGCGCCGATTCGACGGCCTGCACTTCAGCGCCCGAAACTCTCAAGGTGAAACTCAACAAATCGCGCGCATCGGGCTCGTCTTCAACCAGCAGCACGCGCAAGCCGGTGAGCCGGGAATTACCGTCAACCGCAGATACCACGTTGGCAACCGACGCGGTCGACGACGCGCGCGGCAGGCGCAGCGTGAAGGTCGAACCGTGGCCTTCACCGTCACTCGCGGCGGTAACGGTGCCGCCGTGCAACTCGGTTAAGTGCCGGACGATCGCGAGTCCCAGGCCGAGACCACGATGCGATCGGGTCAAGGCAGCTTCGGCCTGCCTAAATCGCTCAAACACGCGCGGCAGGAAATCTTCTTCAATGCCGATGCCGGTGTCGCGCACTTCGAGTTCCACGAAAGACTCGAACCGTCTCAGTGACACGTTGACCTTACCGTCGCGCGGGGTGAATTTGACTGCGTTCGAAAGCAAGTTCCAGACGATCTGTTGCAGCCGGGCCGCATCGGCCGCCACCGGGCCCACGCCGGCTTCGGCAAAAACTTCGATCGATACGCCGCGCGCATTTGCCGCCGGCCGAACGATGTCGATGGCCGCGCTGATTACGGTAATCATGTCGACGGGTGCGATGTCGAGTTTCAATTTGCCGCCGGCGATGCGCGAGACATCTACCAGGTCCTCGATCAATTGCGCCTGTGCCTCAGCGTTGCGCTCGACCGTTTCGAGCGCATGCTTCGACGTCTCCGCATCTAATCGACCGCTGCGCAACATCGACAACCAACCGAGGATGGCCGTCAGCGGGGTCCGCAGTTCATGGGACAACGTCGCGAGAAATTCATCTTTCAGCCGATTCGCTTCCTCGGCCTCAGTCCGCGCGGATTGTTCACGCGTCAGCAGTTGTTCGCGTTCGTCCTCGCCGCCTTTGCGCTGGAGGAATTGGCCAATCTGGCTGCCGATGCCGCTGAAGGTGGCCAACACCGCGCCGTCAGGTTCGCGAATTTCATGACTGTAGAATTCCATGACGCCCAGAAATTTCTCACCCGACATGATCGGAAAGGCAAAGGCGGCGTGCAGATTTTCCGCTGACGCAGCTTCCGCGCGCGGAAAGTTCTCGTCCGCAGCCACGTCGTGAATCCACGCCGGTTGCGACCGGGCCCAGACGCGGCCGGGCAGACCAAGACCGCGAGCAAAGACCATCTCTCTGGTCATCGTTTCGAAGCGGCTGTCCGTTCGCGTGGGCCATACTTTGAAGCAGCGCAGCACATCGGCCTGCTCGTCGAGTCGCCACATCGACCCGACTTCCCATTCGAAGGTTTTGCAGATTCGCTGGATGATACGCGGCACAGCGTCGTCCAGCGCCGGTGACTCAGCGAGAATGCGCGTCACGGAAAGACTACCGGCCAGGTGTCGCTCGGCAATCTTGCGTTCGGTGACAATCGCAGCCAGCGATAGAGTCGTAATCGCTAGATCGGCGACATACGCTTGCAGGAACAGCAAGCCTTCGTTGCGCG
>DATANL010000585.1:0-4032 GCA_036266295.1 Pyrinomonadaceae bacterium
CTCGACGTCACGCCGTTGAGTCTCGGCATCGAAACCCTCGGTGGAGTTTCAACCAAACTGATCGAGCGCAACACGACGATTCCGACCCGCAAGTCGGAAATCTTTTCCACTGCCTCTGACAATCAGACGTCGGTCGAGGTGCACGTGCTGCAGGGCGAACGGCCGATGGCGGCGGACAATCGCACGTTGGGCAAATTCCACCTGGTCGGCATTCCACCGGCGCCCCGCGGCATGCCGCAAATCGAAGTCGCTTTCGACATCGACGCGAACGGCATCGTGAATGTGTCCGCGAAAGACATGGGCACCGGCCGCGAGCAGAAGATCACCATCACGGCATCGTCGGGTCTGAGCAAGGACGAGATCGACAAGATGATGCGCGACGCTGAGTCGCACTCGGCCGAAGATCAGACGAAGCGTGACGAGATCGAAGCCCGCAATCGTCTCGATGGCCTGGTCTATCAGATGGAGAAGACGCTTAACGAAAACCGCGAAAAGGTGAGCGCCGTCGCCGGCGAAGTCGAAACCGCCATCGCCGATGCCAAGAAGGCTTTGACCGAAGGCGGTGTGGAGCGGCTGAACGAGGCATTCAATTCGCTCCAGACGGTGTCACACAAGATGGCGGAGGCTTTGTATCAGCAGACCAGTTCGACTGGCGGTAGTGAACCCCAGGCCGATCAGTCAACCGGAGCGGGAGCGTCATCGTCCGGCGGAGAAGACAACGTCATCGACGCTGAATACGTCGATGTAGACGAAAACAAGAAGTAACAGGAAGCGACAAGTGACGAGTGACCAGTGACAAGCTCTGATGATCTCGTCACTTGGCACTCGTCATTATTTTTGAAATGGCCAAAGAAGACTTCTACAAAATTCTCGGTGTGAAGAAGGACGCCAAGCCGGAGGAGATCAAGAAAGCCTACCGCCGGCTGGCGCGCAAGTATCACCCCGATGTGAATCCGGGTGATAAAGCGGCCGAGGATCGCTTCAAACAGATGAGCGAAGCTTTCGACGTGCTCTCTGATCCAAAGAAGCGGAAGGTCTACGATCGCTTTGGCCAGTACTCGGACAATCTCGCCAACGCCGCTGAAGCGGGACCGGCCGGTGGCACGTACACCCGCGGCGCACCCTTCGATTTCTCGGGATTCGATTTCGGCGGAACGACCGGCCAGGCGACGGGCAGCGGCAGCTTCCGCGATATCTTCGCAGATTTATTCGGCGGCGGACGTGCTGAACGCGAGCCACCGCGGCCTCAACCGCAACGCGGCGCCGACATCGAGATGCCTTTGTCGCTTACTTTCGAGGAAGCGATCAATGGCCTCACCACGAACCTCACCGTCAATCGATCGGAACAGTGCTCGCGCTGTCATGGCGCCGGCGACACCGGCGGTTCGGTGGTTACGTGCGCGACGTGCAAAGGCACCGGGCAGGTACAACGAACCGGTGGCCGTCTGCGCTTCAGCCAGGAATGTCCCGACTGTGGCGGCAGCGGAAAACGCCGGCCGCCGTGTTCGCTCTGCAAAGGCAAAGGCGTCCTCGCCAAGACTGAAAACGTGAAGGTGCGCATTCCGGCGGGCGTCGACACGGGATCGCGCGTGCGCATTCCGGGCAAAGGTGAAGGCGGTCGCATGGGCGCGCCCACCGGCGACCTTTACATCATCACTAATGTCGGGCGTCATCAATACTTCACGCGCAAAGGCGATAACATTTACGTGACTGTGCCGATCACGGTGCCGGAAGCCGCGCTCGGTGCAAAGATCGAAGTGCCGACCGTCAACGGCAAGGCCCAGTTGCGCATTCCGCCGGGCACGCAGTCGGGACAGAAGTTTCGTCTGCGGGGACGCGGCGCGCCATCGCTCCGCGATGCGAGCGTGCATGGCGATCAATTTGTGGAAGTGCAGGTCACCCTGCCGAAAGTGATTTCGGAAGAGACGAAAGAATTGCTGCGCAAGTACGCGCAGATGAACGATGAGAACCCGCGAGTGGTAATGGGGCTTGAGTAAGTTTCGAGTTTTCAGTTTTGAGTTTTCAGTGAAAGCTCGGTTTGTTCGATTCATCTGAAAAACTGAAAACTGAGAACTCAAAACTTAAAATTGATGAAGAAGCGAGCCAAGACATTCACGATCAGCGCGGTGGCGGAAGAGTTCGACGTCCACCCGCAGACGCTGCGTCTTTATGAACGCGAAGGTCTCTTAAAGCCTTCGCGCTCGGAAGGGAACACGCGTCTTTACACTGACGCTGATCTCGAACGGCTCGAATTGATTCTTTCATTGACGCGCGACCTGGGAGTGAATCTCGCCGGTGTCGAGATTATCCTGAACATGCGCGAAAAGATGGATGGAATGCAGCGCGAGTTCGAACGCTTCTTTGATTATCTTCAGGCGCACGCCGAAGAGCTTTCGCAATTCACCGAGCCGCCGCCGGAAGCCGGCGCGCTGGTCCCTGTCAGCCGTGTTATCCGCGTCCCCGCCAGACGCCGCTCAACCGCGAAGCGATAGGTGCTCGACCGCGCACCAAAATCTACTCGCTCTTATTTCGAGCTGCTTTCGCAACTGCCATCTGCAGGAAACTCACCTGGATCTTAGGCAAACCAATTCTTGAGTGAGCCATAGTCCGATGCTAGAGTGGGCCGCAGTCATGAAACGCCGGCACAAAGCAACAGTCCTGGCAGGTGCTTTTGTTTTGGTGGGCATCTCTGCGGTTACGTCGTCCAACAATCCAACGCATCCACACGCCGCCGGCATGGCGACGCCGACACCTGGTACGCGGCCACGTACGGTTTCAACTACGGCTCGTCCACCCGATCTCGGACCGGGCGCAAGTCTGCATGGGAGGCAACTTTTTCCACCAGATAATCCGTGGAATCAGGATATTTCCAATGCGCCGGTCGATCCGAATTCAGCCCGGATCATCGCCACCATCGGTGCCGGCGCTCAACTGCATCCTGATTTCGGCACCGTATACCGGGGCGCGCCGAACGGCATTCCTTACGTCGTAGTCTCCGGCTCGCAGCCGTTGGTGCCGATCAATTTGACTTCGTATGCCAGTGAAAGTGATCGCGGGCCTTATCCGGTGCCGCGCAACGCTCCCATCGAAGGTGGGGCGAACTCCGACGGCGATCGTCATGTGATCGTAGTCGATCGCGACAACTGGAAGCTCTACGAAATGTTCAGGTCGTTTCCGAATAGCGATGGCTCATGGCGATCGGCGAGTGGGGCGATCTTTGATTTAAAGTCGAACGCGTTACGGCCCGAAGGATGGACTTCGTCGGATGCCGCCGGCCTGCCAATCTTTCCCGGCCTGGTGCGCTATGACGAAGTGTTCGAGCAGCGCGAGATCCGGCATGCGTTGCGCTTCACCGTCAGGAAATCGCGAGCCGCGTATGTCTACCCGGCGCGCCATTACGCGAGTTCGGAAACCGATCCGTACTTGCCGCCGATGGGCATGCGGGTCCGCTTGAAGGCGTCGTTTGACATGACCCAGTTCTCGCCGGCGAATCGAGTCATTCTGCGCGCGCTAAAAAAATACGGAATGTTCGTGGCCGACAATGGCGGGAATTGGTTCCTCAGCGGCGCGCCCGACATGCGCTGGAGCGATGAAGATTTAAGTATTCTCAAGATCGTCCAGGCGCATGATTTCGAAGTTTTGCGAATGGATAGAATCGTCACCAAATGAGTAGAATGCTCGCATGGGTGTCGCCAAGCTAACCGATCAGAACACCGTCGTTCCCGACAGCAAGTACGCGCACGTCGAACGCGAGCGCCGTTACCTTCTGGAAGATTTGCCGGAAGGCCTGACGCGCGCCGAGCATCATCTGCAAATCACCGACAATTACATCACCGGCACGCGTTTGCGGATACGTAAGGTGCGGGATCCGCAAACCAATAAATGGGTCGTCAAATTCACCCAGAAGTTCGCGCCGGATCCTCATGACTTGTCGCGGACCATGATTACGAACCTTTATTTGAACGCGACCGAGGCTGAGACGCTTTCGATTTTTGCGGCGAACGAAATTCGCAAGAACCGTTATTACTATGA
>DATANL010000586.1:0-2240 GCA_036266295.1 Pyrinomonadaceae bacterium
TGCGCAGCTGCCAATTCATCGGCGGCCGGCTCCTCGACCTCTGACGCCAGGGCCGGCGCCGCAGCAGCGGCTCGCCCATAAGAGGTTGCGAGCGACTCGCCGCCGCGCGCACGCTCCAAACGCTCAAGCGCCTTCGAGACGATCGGATTCATCACGGGCTGTTCCAGATTAGGAACCAATTCCAACTGACCCGAAGGCAGCGCGCACGAAACCAATCCCGCCTCCTGCGCCGCGGCAAGTTCTTCCGCCGCTTCACGCGCTTTGCGTTCCTGGACTTCGCGCACGCGTTGATTGAGCTGCTTGCGCCATTCCGGAACAGCGCGGCCCGACCCGGGAAATTCTATTAATCGCGACGGACGGCTCAACTCGGCGTGCGAGTCTGGCCCCTCATCGTGACTTCGGTTGGCGCGTTGGTTTTTGGCGGATTCCGACGACAAGTCCGGCAGTGCTTCTTGGATCATTGATTGAGACACAGAACCGGGGCAGGTATCTGAGTTATCGTTATGAGCGACGCTTCAAGAGCGTCTTGCATGGACAAGCCTCTTCGCCGCTCAAAAATTTAAGGGGAATGGTTTCGACAAAGTCCATTCCCTCCACAGACGCCGCCGATACTAGCAGTAATACTTTAACGAGTCAACGAGAAAATATAGCAACGGTTAGAGTTGAGAGTAGCAGGAAATTATCCGCAGATTACACAGATTGCACAGATTACAAAGCGCGCAGAGAATCGGAACGCGAGCTGAAGAGTGAGAGCGCGTCAGCAGGACAGAGTCTTACGGCGTCGCTGCTCACAATCTGTGTAATCTGTGGATTGATTCTTATCGGTCAGCTCCGCGCGCGGCAATGCCCAGAGCTTTCATTCGCCGATACAAGTGACTGCGATCAATGCCCATCAATTCTGCGGCGCGTGAGATATTGCCCTCTGCTTCGTCGAGTTTCCGCTGAATGAACTCTCGATGATAGGCGTCGCTGGCCTCTTTGAAGGAAGGGAACCGATACGATGAGGCGGGTGGTTCGGCGTCGCCAAAAGCCGGCAGGTCACGCACTGAGACCCGACTGTCCTCATGCATAATTACTACCCGCTCGATCGTGTTTCGCAGTTCACGCACATTGCCAGGCCAGGAGTATCGCTGCATTAATTCGATCGCTTCCGGATCGAACTGCTTGGGCTTCCGCCCGTACGCCTTCGCAAAGCGTTCGTTGAAGTGCTCAATCAACAAGGGCACGTCTTCCATTCGCTCGCGCAACGGCGGCACCTCGAATGGAATCACGTTCAGGCGAAAGAACAGATCGGCGCGGAACGATCCTTTTTCGATTTCTTCGTCGAGCCGCTTGTTGGTCGCCGCGATGATCCGGACATCAACGTTGATAGGCGTATTGCTGCCCACCGGCTCGAACCGCTGCTCTTCGAGCACGCGCAGGACCTTTGCCTGAACGTTCGCACTCATGTCCGATACTTCGTCGAGAAACAACGTCGCCCCGTCCGCGAGTTCGAACTTTCCTTTCTTGGCTGCGGTGGCGCCGGTGAAAGATCCCTTCACGTGGCCGAACAACTCTGATTCGATCAACTCCTCGGGAATGGCGGCCGAGTTTATTTCGATGAACGGCGCAGCGGCGCGGCGCGATTGAGCATGAATCGCGCGCGCGACCAGTTCCTTGCCGGCGCCTGATTCGCCGGAGATCAAAACGCGTCCATCTGTCGGGGCCACCACCGCGATCTGGTTGCGCAGCGCGCGCATGGCCACCGATGCGCCGACCATGGCGTATTCGGCGCTCAATTCGGCAGACATTTCGGCATTCGCGCGTTCCAGCTGTCTTTGCCGCAAGGCATTGCGCACGGTCAAAACGGTCTTCTCGATCGAGAGCGGTTTCTCGATGAAATCAAACGCGCCCAGTTTGGTGGCGCGCACCGCGGTTTCGACGTTGCCATGTCCGGAAATGATCACCACCGCCGCATCCGAGTTCGACTCACGCATCTGTTTCAGAGTCTCGAGCCCGCTGATTCCCGGCAGCCACACGTCCAACAGCACGCACGCGTATCCCCGGCGCGCCAGGGCCTGCAGGCATTCTTCGCCGGACGCGACCGCTTCCGCAGTGAAACCCTCGTCACGCAAAACGGCGCTGAGCGATTCGCGGATGCCGCGTTCGTCATCAACTATTAAGATCGAATCAGACATTGAATCAGGCTGTGCACAAGTGAGTCAGCTGCGTTAACTGCTCAACGCGGGTATTTCGATTAC
>DATANL010000587.1:0-2288 GCA_036266295.1 Pyrinomonadaceae bacterium
GTATTTCGCACGCCGCACGGCGACAATCACGACATCTGGATCAGCCCGAAGGACGGCAACATCATGATCCAGTCCAACGACGGCGGGGCCAACGTTTCGTTTGACGGCGGTCGCACGTGGTCTTCGCAGTTGAATCAACCGACGGCCGAAATTTATGGCGTCTGGTTCGATAATCAATTTCCTTACAAACTCTACGGCGCGCAACAGGACAACACTACGGTCATTATTTCAAGCCAGCCGGACGCGCAGAACCGCGAAGAGTGGCGCACCGGCCCGGGATGCGAGACGGGCCCGATCATGCCTTACCCGAAAGATCCGAACATCGTTTATGGATCGTGCAAGGGTCAGTATGGCGTGATGAATTTGAGAACCGGTCAGGAGAAAAATTACTGGATCGGCGCACAGTCTTTGTATGGCAATCCTGCGAGCGACTTGATTCTGCGATTTCAGAGAGTCTCGCCGATGGCGACGTCGCCCAACGATCCTGAGGTGCTGTATTACGGCTCGCAATTTCTGCATCGCACCCGCGACAAAGGTGTGACCTGGGAAAAGATTTCGCCCGACCTGACGGCGCATCCTTCGTGTTGCCAGGGAGCCAGCGGGGGACCCATCACGCGCGACGTCACCGGCGAAGAGTTCTATTCAACTTTGTATGCAATTGCAGAGTCGCCGCTCGAGAAAGGTGTTATCTGGACCGGATCGAACGACGGTCCCTTTTATGTGACCCGTGACAACGCGAAGACATGGACCAATGTCACGCCGAAGGACCTGCCGGAAGGCGGGCGCGTGCAGTACATCGACATTTCTCCGCATCGTAAAGGCTCTGCCTACTTCGCGGTCTATCGATACTTGCTCGGCGATTATCAGCCGTACATCTATCGCACCGATGATTACGGCAAAACCTGGAAGCGGCTGACTGACGGCAAGAATGGAATACCGAACGACTGGCCCACGCGCGTGGTGCGCGAAGATCCCGATCGCGAAGGGTTGCTGTATGCCGGCACTGAATTCGGCATATTCATCTCGTTCGATAACGGCGGCCACTGGCAACCGTTTCAATTGAATTTGCCGAACGTGCCGGTCACTGACATCAAGCTTCACAACCATGATCTGATTGTCGCGACACAGGGACGCGCCTTCTGGATCATCGATGACATCAGCACGCTGCATCAGCTGGGACCGCAGACGACGACCAGCGATGCGTATCTATTCAAGCCTCGTGACGGTTATCGAACGAGAGTCGGTCCCGCTAATCTCGGGCCGGCGGTTGAATACTATCTTCCGATAAACGTGACTGGGCCAGTGACATTGGACATTCTCGATGCGAAGGGTTTGGTGATGAATTCGTACAACAGCGAGACGCCGGTAAATGCGGGGCGGGGCGGCCGCGGCGGCGGCGCAGGTGGCGAGGCCGCAGCGCCGGAAGATCCCGATGCGGCGCCGGCGAGAAGACTCGGACTACCGCCGACGCGAGTGACCAAAACCGCTGGTCTCAATCGCGTAACCTGGGACGTGCGAAACAAGGAAGGCGTAACGTTGCCGCCGGGAAAATATCAGGCGCGACTCAAGGTCGGCGAAAAGACGTTCACTGAAGGTTTCAATCTCCTCATCGATCCCCGCGTGGCCGAAGACGGCGTGACGGTTGCCGACTTGCAGCAGCAGTACGAACACAACCTACGCATGCGCGAGATGGTGACGCAAGTCAATCAGCTCGTAGCGCGCGTCCGCGAGGCACAGACGAAACTGCGCAATGCGTCAACAGCCGACAACGAAATGGCCGCGAAAGTAAACGCGATCGCGGCGAAGCTTTTGACTGAGCCGGTTCGTTACAGCAAGCCGGGACTGCAAGCGCATATCAATTACCTCGCGAGCATGACCGCGAATGTCGATCAGAAAATCGGGCGCGATGCGATTGAGCGCTACAACGTGCTGAAGAAGGAGCTTGATGCATTACGCGCTGAAGTGGATCGCGTGCTCGGTCCGGCGCCAACGGCCAGCAGTGATCAGGATCGGTAGAGACAGCGTTCAAGTCTTGTATTAACGAAAACGATTTCTGGCAACTATAAAGTTCAGTCACCGAAAGCAACCCGATTCCTTCGCTGCTATCGCTTGAGCCGATTCAACATGCGTCTCAACTTAGTTGAGACCCGCACACGGTTTCCATCGCGCAAATCAGGCCGGGCATAACCTCGCTGAATGGTTAGGTCGATGTCCTGATCGCTTACGAAGCCCTCTGCGCGCGCTTCACTCAAGTACTTGAACCAAAGATTGCCGTAAGGGTGACCGGG
>DATANL010000588.1:0-3615 GCA_036266295.1 Pyrinomonadaceae bacterium
CCCTTGGCTGATGCTGATGGCGCTGGGATCGTTTCTGTTGGCCATCGGGTTGTTAACGATTCCGCATGACGAATCATTCAAGGAGATATTCGGCAAGCTCGGAGGTGGTTTCGCCGCCGCCAAACAAGCTTTTGTCGGATCGATTCTCGTCATTGCCGGGATTGCGGCCGCAGCCGTGGGAGCAGTGATCGGCATGGTCCAAAGGAAGACCTCTTAGAAGCATTTACCACAGAGGACACAGAGAAGAAATGCGACGGCATGAGAGCTGAACTCTCGAGCCTTATGTTTGCTTTCTTCTCTGTGACCTCTGGTTCAAATTCCCGACCGCAGCTCCTTGATCACCTGGCGACTCGCATTCAATCCCGACGCGCCGGTCAATCCGCTTCCGGGATGCGTACCGGCTCCGCACAAATACAGTCCGGCGATTGGGGTGCGATATTGCGCGCATCCGATCACTGGCCGAAACGCAAAGAATTGATCGATGGACATCTCGCCGTGGTGAATGTGACCCCCGCGTAAGCCATATTCCTTTTCCAGATCGACCGGTGTCAGCATCCTTTGCGCAACGATCAGGCTCTTGAGGTCGGGCGCATAGCCTGAGAGTTCATTGATCACCAGGTCGCCGAGTTCTTCGCGTCGCGAATTCCAGTCACCGCTTTTCACTTTGTAAGGAGCGAACTGTGCATGAATCGAGATGACGTGCGCGCCACCCGGTGCCAGCGACGGATTGTTAATCGTGGGCACCGTGATGTCCATGTAAGGCCGCTGCGACGGCTCTCCATATTTAGCGGCGTCAAAGGCGCGCTCTAAATAATCAATGTCAGATCCGATGTGAATGTGACCTGAAAGTGCTTCGGAGTTTTTGATTCCGTTAAAGGATGGCAACGCTGACAATGCCAGATCGATTCGGGCAACAGTTCCGTGCGCGCGGTAGTTCTGCACCTTGTTACGGAAGCTCGGTGCGAGTTCGCCCGGATCGATCAGTCGCAAGAGCGTGATCGCTGGATCGCAATTGGAGACTATCGCCGAGGCTGGAATCGTTTCGCCATTCTCAAGCTCGACGCCGGCCGCACGTCCGTCCCGAATTTCAATATCAGTGACATTCACTCGGGTGCGGATCTCGGCGCCCGCTTCAGTTGCCGCTTTTGCAACGGCTTCAGTCAGCTGGCCGAGGCCGCCGTTCACCAAGGTTGACGGCGCGATGGCTCGACCGTCGATCGCCGACTGCAGCAGCAAAGGCAGACTGGTTCCGGCCGACCATGGTCCAGCAAACGCGCCGTAGATTCCGCGCGCGGCCACGACGGCGCGCAGCAATTCATTCTCAAACCATTCGGCCGCCAGATCGGCGACCGCCATCGGGCCGTAACGCAGCAGACGATACTCGTCTTTCTTCCCCAACCCGCGGATCTTCCAACCGAGTTTGCCGAGGTCCCAAAGTTCGGATCTGGAAGGCTCGTCGACATTCGGCGGTGTCATAGTGAGCAGCGGTTGCAGCGCCCGACCGATATTCTCAAAACACGATATGAACTCCGGATACTTTTCGCGGTCCCTGGTGGAAGCTAGTTCTGCGGCGGTCCGTTTCGCATCTTCATAAATACTGACTGGAGGACCGTCGAGATTAAGCGCCGTCACGGCGACGGAGTTCTTACTGATCTCGCAGCCGTGTCGCGCCAATTGAAGATCAGCGGCGACTTGAGTAAGCAGCGAGCCCGCGCTCATCGCCAGCGAGGCGCGAAAGCCAGGATGAAATTCTTCAGTGGCGCAAGCGCCGCCAATCACTTCGCGGCGTTCGAGCACGAGCGGTTTATGCCCGGCCTTCGCCAGATAATACGCGGCAATCAGACCGTCCAGCCCAGAGCCGATGATAATTACTTTAGTCATCAGTTTTCAGTTTGCAGTTTTCAGCAGAACCAAACCAAAGCGAACTGAAACTCAAAACTGAAAACTCAAAACTTGTCTTTTAAGATCATCATCGCGGCGTTGCGTCCGCTCGCACCCATGATGCCGCCGCCCGGATGCGTCGCCGAACCGCACATGTAAAGGTTCTTAATCGGCGAACGGTACTGGGCCCAGCCCGGCGCGGGCCGCAGAAAGAAAAGCTGCTCGAGCGTCAGTTCGCCCTGAAAGATATTTCCTTCCGACAGTCCAAACTCACGTTCGAGATCGAGCGGCGTCACCACCTGGCGATGCAGAATGATGTCTTTGATATTCGGCGCGTGTTCGGCAATCGTGTCGATGACCGTGTCGCCAAACTCTTCGCGTTTTTCATCCCACGTGCCCTCCTTCAGGTTGTAGGGCGCGTACTGCACGAAACATGACATGACATGTTTTCCCGGTGGCGCGATCGATGGATCCGTCAAAGTAGGAATCACGATGTCAATGTAAGGCCGGCGCGAGTAGCGGCCATACTTCGCATCGTCGTAAGCGCGCTCCATGTAGTCGATGCTGGGTGAGATCGAAACTGCGCCGCGAAGGTGCGGCCCCGCGCCCGGCAGTGATTTGAAATTCGGCAGCGCGTCGAGCGCGAGATTCACTTTGCCTGACGAGCCGCGGAACTTATAGCGCTTGATGTCTTCGACAAAATCCTCGGGCAGATGTTCTGCGCCGACCATTTTTATGAACGTCAAACGCGGATCGACGCTCGAGGAAATTACTTCGGCGTAAATTTCGTCACCGTTGTCCAACACGACGCCCTTGGCTTCGCCGTTACGCAAAATGATTTTGGCGATCGGCGATTCGGTGCGAATCTCAACTCCCGCTTCGGCCGCCGCGTTCCCGATTGAATTTGAAATTGCCCCCGTCCCGCCGCGAGACAATCCCCACGAGCGAAACGCACCGTCGATTTCGCCCATGTAGTGATGCAGCAGCACGTAAGCCGTGCCCGGGCTGCGCACGCCGAGAAACGTTCCGATAATTCCCGACGCCGACATGGTCGCTTTGAGCACGTCAGTCTCGAACCATTGGTCGAGAAAATCGACGGCGCTCATCGTCATCAACTGCACCTGATTGTATTTATCGTCCGCTGCCAGCTTCTGGAAACGGCGACCCATCGTCAGCAGTTCCATCAACCCCTTCGGATTCAGCGAGGCCGGGTCGGGCGGCGTCATGTTCATGATCGGCTTGACGAAGCGGGCCATCTCGACCATCGCCTTGCCGTATTCATCGTAGGCTTCGGCGTCGAGCCGGGAATGGCGCGCAATCTCGCGCCGCGTCTTCGCATGATCGTTGACGCGCCAGAGATAATCACCATTCGGCATCGGAGTGAACGTGCCGTCGAGCGGCAAAATCTCGAGACCGTGGCGTGGCAGATCGAGTTCGCGGATGATCTCAGGACGCAGCAGCGAAACGACGTACGAGCAAACCGAGAATTTAAAGCCGGGAAAAACTTCTTCAGTGACCGCCGCGCCGCCGAGCACGTAACGCCGCTCGAGCACCAGCACACGCTTGCCGGCGCGGGCCAGATACGCGGCGTTGACGAGGCCGTTGTGGCCGCCGCCGATAACGATGACATCGTATTTATTCATGTGGCCGTTTGAGGATTGCGTAGGATACTTATAATCGCGCACCTGCACAATTCACGGGATGGTTTTGGAAATTAACTGATGAACACGGCGG
>DATANL010000589.1:0-2396 GCA_036266295.1 Pyrinomonadaceae bacterium
GCGCGCCTTCGGGATTCTAGCCAAGACCGATCGAATCGACGCTTTGGTACTGGCGGGGTTCGCCCAGAAGGTGCATCCGCCGGTGCGGCCGTTACCCGACGAAGAGCGTCGGGAGCTGATTGATCTGGTCGATCGGCGCAGGCAACTGGTGACGATGCGTGCCGAGGAAAAGACGCGCTTGACGCAAGCGACGCCCGCAGCACGCCAGGACATCAAAGAGCACATCGAATGGCTTAATGAGCGTCTGCGCCGGCTGGACATCGACCTGACGGCGAAGCTCAGAAGTTCAAGCCTTTGGAAGACCAAGGAACAGATATTAACCAGCGCCCCTGGCGTGGGTCGGGTGACCGTGGCTACCTTGGTGGCGCGGTTACCCGAATTGGGTACGCTCAACCGCCGCGCGATTGCGGCACTCACTGGAGTGGCGCCGTTCGCACGCGACAGTGGCCAGCACCGCGGGCGGCGCATGATCTGGGGCGGACGCGCTGACGTACGAAATGTGCTGTATATGGCCACTGTCACTGCCGCTCGAATCAATCCAGTGATTAGAAGTTTCTATCTGCGTCTTAAACAGGCCGGTAAGCCACCTAAAGTGGCGCTCACCGCCTGTATGCGAAAATTACTTACCATCCTCAATACCATGGTACGGAACAATCAACCGTGGCAAATACCGCCAACACAAACCATTTGACACGGTTGCTCTCCCCCAAAGGTGGAGAGGGGATTGTTTTATTCACGTCTAATTAATTCGAGAATCCTCATGCTGAAGATCACCATCATTGCACCCGCGGCGGCATTATGCGTCGTATCGGTATCGCTGCCCGCCCAGCCGCTGCCCAAGGACTACCCGAACAAGCCGATCCGCGTCGTCGTGCCGTCGCCGCCGGGCGGCCCGCCCGATCTCATCATGCGCATGATCGCGCCCAAAATGAGCATGTCGATGGGCCAGAACCTCGTGATCGACAATCGCGCCGGCGCGGGCGGCGTGGTCGGCACCAATTTCGTGGCAAAGGCAGCGCCGGATGGCTACACGTGGCTCTTCACCACCGCGTCGCACACGAATACGCCGCCATTCAACCAAAACGTGCCGTTCGACCCGGTAAAAGATTTTTCGCATGTGTCGCTGGTCGCGCAAAACTTCGGTCAGGCGCTCATCGTGCCGCCGAACTTTCCCGCCAAGAGTGTGCAGGAACTGATCGCACTCGCACGGCAGCAGCCCGGCAAACTGAATTACGGCTCCGCGGGCATCGGCACCGCGAGTCACATACCGGCCGAGGTGATGAAGTCGATGAGCGGCACCGACATCGTTGCCGTGCAATACAAGGGCGTGCCGGAGGTCATCACCGACGTGCTCGCCGGACGCATGGACATGATGTTCGTCGGCACGCAGATCGCAGCGCCGCTGCTGCAGAGCGGCCGCGTGCGCATACTCGCGCTTACGGGTGCGAAGCGCTGGAAAGGGTTGCCCGACGTGCCGACGATGCAGGAATCGGGATTCAAGGGTTACAACCTGATCAACTGGTTCGGCCTGTGGCTGCCGGCGGGCGCATCGCGCGAGCTCATCGCACGACTTCACTCAGAAGTGGTCAAGGCGCTCGCGGATCCCGAAGTGCTGCGGCAGTTCGATGTGCAGGGTCTGGAAGCGGTTGGCTCGAAGCCGGATGACTTCGCGCGGTTCGTCGCAAAGGAATCGGCGTTCATGACCGAACTCGCGCGGAAGCTTGAAACGGCAGGGAAATGAAGCCATACGGTGACTTGCGTCACAATCCCGCGTAGGACCTTGTCCTACGTCGCAATAAGTCGTTGTCTTACGCTAAGTCCATAACTATAATCCGGTCATCTGCTGGCTGGCCTTATCGCGTTGACGTGTTGGCACCACTAACCACACGCCGTGTTCCTCCGCAGATTCGCTTGGTGCACCCGCGATAAGCAAGCAACTCCCGAAGTAGAACGTAGCGCGTGCCGAAAAAAACCGACACCAGGAGAGCCTTTGTCTAATTTTTTAAATGCCGGGAAAACACCGATCGCGCTGATCTCCTCTTTCCTGTTGCCGTTGTCTCTGCTGTGCAGTGGAGCGGCGCAGGCCGACATTTACCGCAGTCTCGACACCGATTCCCCCACCGTATTTACCGACATCCCGCCGACATCGGGACAGTGGGAGCGCATTGTCATCGAAAAGCCCGCTCCTGCCAGCGCAGAGCCGGGCAACGATGCCAGCCGGCCGGCGGGCAACGGCCGTGCACGTTATGCGAGCCACATCGAAGCAGCGGCGCTTGCCAACAACGTCGACGCCTCACTGATCCGGGCTGTGATCACTGCGGAATCAGGCTACAACCCGTTGGCGGTGTCGCGGGCAGGTGCCGTCGGGTTGATGCAATTGATGCCCGAAACCGCAA
>DATANL010000590.1:0-3313 GCA_036266295.1 Pyrinomonadaceae bacterium
CTCATGATAAAACTCAACCGACTCTTCGAGGTTATTGACTTCAAGGAAAAGCAGATCGAGTCCGGTGATCATTTCGTTATCAGACCATCGTCAGAATCAAATAGACGCCATAGCCGCCGGCAGCCACGACCAACCAAAAGATGATCTCGCCCGGATAACGAAGCCGTCGCAGCGGATGATCAGGTCTGGTTGATTCTCGCGCGTTCGTCATCGCGGCATGAGCAATCATAACTCCGAACAAAATGACGCCCGCCGCGAGAATCGACAGCGGCCAGAGAAACCACAGGCCGTTGAAGCGAACCAGAAATAGCAGAAGCAAGCCCGGCACCAGGCACATCAAGGCGCTTAGCAGTTGGCCATACACGCCCACTTCGCGCGCGGCCGCCTTCGAACTTACCGCCACAGCCTGCGCGCGAGGCCCGCTCCGCCGCGCGTCATATTCCTGGCGAGTCCTTTCGTTGCGCAGAACGCTGTACGCCTCGTTCAGCGTCTTCATATCTTCTTCGGCGCCGCCGAGATCGGGATGCAGTTTGTGCGCCGCGCGTTTATAAAGACGCTCGATGTCTCGGGCCGAAGCATCCTCACGCGCGCCGAGGATTTCGTAATAGTTACGTGCCGTGTTCAAGTCAGGGCATTGTAGATTCACAACCGGCGATGATCAATAAATAGAGCCGCACGGCGGCCGGCTGCACATGAACGAACATCGCCACCACGACAATGCCCTGGGCTTATGCGTCACTAGCTGATATTTTTTGACTTATGGATTTGCCGTTCGCCCCAGGCGATGATTTGATCTTTCAACTTGAGAGCGGTTTCGGTTTGCTGCGAGTGATTGCGATTGATCGGGATGAAGACAAACCGACCTGGCACCTCATGGCGTATGAAGAATTATTTCCCGATGTGGAATCGGCCGAGCAGGCCCTTAACCATCCTTCTGGGTTGCACGTTAGAATGCCGCACATGGCCCTCACGGACCGCGCGTTCGAGCGAACGCCGGCGGCGCGTCTCGGCAATCGGCCGGTTACGGATGATGAGCGGGCGCAGTACAAGTCTTGGATCAAAGACGGCGGCAAGGTATCTGACCGTTCAGCTTTGTTAATGCTGGGACTACGTTGAAATGAACTCGACTCAAATCAATCAACAAACTGTTCGCAGGCAAATCGCCCGTTTCGCGTTTGCGGCGCTATTGATTCTTTCGGGCATCTGCGCGGTTTCCGCGCAACGTACCGAGCGCGTCGTCGATTCCTGGCGTCCCGTGCATTTCGATGTCGATCTGACTTTCGACGAACAGATGTCTCAACTCGCCGCCGCCCATACGAAGATCACGGTTGAAGTACTGGCGGCAACGCTCGACACAGTCGACTTTGATTTTGGCGAGATGATGGTTGATTCTGTGCTCGTAGCCGATAAGCCGGCAAAGTTCGATCGCACCGCCGAGAGACTAAACGTGCTGTTGCCGAGCCCCGCCAAGCGAGGAAACAAGCTCGACATTACCGTCAACTATCACGGCCAGCCGAAAGACGGTTTGATCTTTGGGAAGGATCGCGACGGCAATCCTTCAGCCACCGGCGATAACTGGCCCGACCGCGTCCACTACTGGATTCCCGCGCTCGACCACCCTTCGGCGAAGGCGACCGTTACTTACACCATCGCGGCCCCGCAACGTTTTCAAGTCGTAGCGAACGGAAAGTTTGTTTCGTTGACCGGGAATGCCGCTGTGTCACACTGGAAGTTCGATGAGGCCAGAGCCATCCCGGCATACTGCATGGTGGTCACCGTAAATCAGGGCGCGCTCATCAACTCACCATACAAGCCGTTTCCGCTTCTATATAATGTGCCGCAACGCGATCGCGAATACGCGCCCAAAGGGTTTTCGCCGGCGGCCCCGGCCGTGACTTTCTTTAGTCAAACAGTCGCGCCTTATCCTTATGAAAAGCTCGCACTGATTGTGGCCAAGACACGTTTCGGCGGCATGGAAAACTCGAGCGCGCTTGTCTTCGCCGAGAACCTGTTCGATCGCCGGCAGACGGAAGCCAGCGCTCCCCCGGGCAGCAGCAACTCGACGAGCGCTCGCTTCGGCGTTCCCACGCGCATCGAAAGCGTGGTCGCGCATGAAATTGCGCATCAGTGGTTCGGCGATTCGGTGACCGAGTCGACCTGGGCCGACCTTTGGCTCAGCGAGGGTTTCGCAACTTACTTTGCCGGCTTGTTCATTGAACACGAGGATGGCAAAGATGCGTTCCGCGAATACATGCGCGATGCGGCCCAGCGCTACTTTAATTTTGAGAAGCAGGCTAAGTTTCCCATCCACGATACCGAAACGACGAAGCTGATGGCTTTGTTGAATCCTAACAATTACGAGAAGGGTGCGTGGGTGCTGCACATGTTGCGCAGTCAATTAGGCGACGACGCGTTCTTCAAAGGCCTGCGCGACTACTACAACGCGCACAAGGAAGCGAACGCCACGACTGAGGACTTGCGAGGCGCGCTCGAGAAATCTTCCGGCAAGAACCTCAAAGATTTTTTTGCGCGCTGGATTTACGGTGCGGGTCATCCTCGATATCAAGTTGTGTGGAACGTCGATGCGAGACAAAGCGAACTGACCATCACGGTCAACCAACTTCAGGAAGGCGAACCGTTTCTCGATCCACTACCGGTGGAATTGACCATCGACAATAAGAAAGTGCCGCTGGTAATCAATCCCAAATCGAAAACCGCGACGATGACCATTCCTCTGAAAGGTAAGCTCACCGGAACCGTTTTTGATCCCAACGAGACGCTGCTCAAAGAGGTCGTCAAGTAACTATCGTAGGATTATCTCGAAAGACAATTAGGTGATCGCGCCACCGTCAACGATCACAATCTCGGCATTCATGAAGCTGTTGCGTTCGCTGCACATGAAAGCAGCGTATTCAGCCAACTCGCTGGGGCGGCCCAGTCGTCCCTTTGAGGTCCAAAAGTCATGCAATTGTAAAAGCCGCTCAGGCAGCGCCTGGGCCAGGTCGGTATCGAAGATGCCCGCCGCAATTGCATTGACGGTGACGCCGAAGGTGCCGGCCTCGCGCGCCAGACACTTGGTGAATCCAATCATCGCCGCTTTGGAAGTAGCGTAGTGAACCGCGGTCGGGAGGGCGCGCATCGCGCCGATCGAGGTGATATTGAGGATCTTTCCGCTGCGCTGCCGGATCATCTGCTTATAGATGGGTTTGGTCACGGCAAACAAACTGTTGACGTTGGTATTGATGACTTCGTCCCAGGCGCGATCGGTGGTCGTGGCAAAATTGTCGCCGCGATTGATCGCCGCGTTGTTGAC
>DATANL010000591.1:0-10414 GCA_036266295.1 Pyrinomonadaceae bacterium
GACGGTGATTATCGTGTGCTTGATCCAGTTTCTCACCCCGTCGATCGTCAATCTGATTATGGTGCGCCTGATCGGCATCAGCCGCGGCGTGCAGGTCAGTCCGCGCGTCAGAGTCACCAGTCAACTGACATCGCTGAGCACCATCTTCATCATGCCCCTGATGTCGATCGTGCCGGCACTGCTCTATTTGAAGATGAGACAGTTAGGCGGCGAAACGCTGGCTGGTGTCATGGACCAGATCAACCAGGTGGAAGGCGTGCACAGCCACTGGCAACAACGCATGCGCACGCGCCTCACCGTCACGCCACAAGCTCGCACGCCCACTGAGCGCGCGAGTTCGCTGCACTGAGATATCGCGTCAACGTAGAAACACTTCGCGCAGGAAGGCCGGCGTATACATTCCGTTCTTCCAGGATTCAAGCTGGCTTTCTGATTGAATCTCAGCTATTGGCGGCTGAGCCGGAGTAGCTTGAACCAGAAACACGTCCCACGCCCAACGACCAACTCTGGCGTGCCTGGCATCGTCAACCTTGGCGCGAAACCGAAAGCGGTTGCCGAACTCATCAGTGCGTTTCGACTGCTTGTAATCGAGCGAGATCGAGTCAACACCGAGTTCAGTTAAGGTGTGTAACTCTGCAGGCTCTGAAACTCCATTGCGATTGACGTCCTGCCACAGGCGCAGGTGCGCAAAGATGAGATCGCGCTGGTCAATCACGCCATCACCGTTCCCGCCATGTGCTCTCTGGTCATACAGAGCCAACGCCAAAAATCCGTTCTGCCCCATGCCTGGAGGAGGTTTAGGTTGTGGGGTGAAGTTGCCAAACAGTTCACCACCATTGTCGATCTTTCCATTTCGGTTACGATCCAATACCAACAGTGCATCATCGGATCCAGTCGCGGTCCATGCAACCCTTTCGTTCGACCCATCACGGTTGAGATCAAAATTCACGCCGTGCGCCGGGTCGGTAAGCTCAAAACCATTTCCCGCGACATCAATCAAAATTGGACTCGACGTGCAATATCCGGCGGGGCTTATACAACAGCATTGGGCAAAAGAGCCCTGGTCGGGAGGATCACATACCGGCATGATACAGTCGCCGCCGTCGCCGCCGCCGCCGCCGCCACCATCGTCCCCTTCGCTGCACTGATTGTAAGCGTCGCAATAGTATGACTGGCAATCCGAATCGAAATCGCAACCGCCATCAAGTCCTACCGGCGACGGAGGAGGAGCGCAGACTCCAAACACGCAGTTATTCGACCGGCAGTCGGAATTACCGAAACATTGGCCGCCAATTCCTTGTTGAAAGAACCAGGGAGTAGGAGTGGCCGAAGGGTTACGGCGACAAGTGAAACCCACGCAGTACTGACTTTCACACTGTGAATTATCAAAACAAGCAGCACCGTTTGGCCGAGGTGTCGGAGAAGGAGTTGGCGTTGATACCGGATCGCCAGATCCACAGGTATTGTACTGGTCCACAATGTGATGACAGCAAGGAGTTGTGCCCATGTATGTCCAACCGTCTGGCAAACACGGTGGCGGCGTGGGTGTTGGTCCCGGAGTCGGGCACGTCGCGTCATACATTAGCCGGTAATTCGTGGCCGTCATGCCGCAGAGATCATTGAGGTTCGTGCCACTGTGACAGAACCCTATATAAGGACTGTTTGTATAGTTGCCAGCGGCACCACTTCCCATCGATCGAAAATTGAAACAGCTGCTACTGACAACACATTCCATTTCGTCATGACTGCTGCTCTCGGTTGGCACCGTGCAAACTGAGGTGCTCTGTGGGCGAAGGATTGATCTCGCGCCAATCTTGAAGCCAGCCAATTGGAACAACTGGCTGGCCTCAAAAGGGTCCGGTGAAGGCTGCGATGGAGGTGTTGGTAACCCTTGGTCATCTGCATCCCACCCGCCCTTCTTATTGTTGCGTCGTGTCATGAATCCTCGTTGCCAGGCCCGGTCGTTTTCAAGCAGCACCCAATTGATAGTTAGCCCAACCTGCATTTTGTTAGGATCGAAGCCATCCTGGATCATTCGTGCAAAGATTGGATTGTATAGTTCGTCTGTCACTTGGATTTCGACCTCCTCACCCGATGTCATTGGGTGTGCTTTGAGGTCCCGATGCTGCGACAGGGTGACCGGCACGCCGTAGAACACTTGATAGTCGCCGGGCTTAAAGTAGAGATCCACCGCAATCCCATAGATTGGCCCACCAGAAGTATTGCGGAGCCTAACCTTAAGCTTCTTGAACCAATCGTTATCCTCCTGAAACCGCACGTTGTCGAAGGAGTCTCGACTCGCGGGTATTTTGAACTTAAACTTAACTTTACTTTTAATAGATTGTTCGCCAACCTTCAAATCTACAATTTCCAGGGGCTCATCGGGGTAGCGATTAATATCCAGCGATTTTTCGGCAACCTGAGCCGCTACCGCCGGCGCCGCGGCGGTCGACGAACTCGCGACCGCGCGAATCAGGAGAGCTGCTGCGATCACAAAAATCAGCAAAGCAAAAGGTAGTCTGAGTTGTGATGTGAACTTGTTAGGCGACTTCATCGGGGTCCTCCCATGGGTGATGCTAGCTAGAGCCGAATTCAAAGCGTCAATGAGCGCACGGTTGGCGAATACCGGCCCTTATACTCTCGACAAGACCCTGCGTCAAGGTTGCTCGCTTATTCCCCGAATGGGCGGGTTGGTTCTTTAGCGCCACGCGCTCGCACCACTAGCAGAGGATATGTCAGAACCGGAGCGGTGCAGGGTCCGCGCGAGCATCTCGCGCGGGGTGCAGGATGCGAGCGGATCAGGAAGTCCCCCAGGCTTAGCCTGCGCACAGGCTAAAACCTGAGGCCTGTTTTGTCTTAGGCAATCTCGCTCAGGACCGCGTGACGGCAAGCCCTAATTCGCATTCGTTGTTTGGCTATCCCGGGGCGGCGCGTTCTTCACGTACTTGTCGAACCAGTTGATGCGCTCGGCCAGCACGTGCAGCAACGTCTCGCGGGCCGCGTAACCGTGCGCTTCAAACGGAAGCGTGATGTAGCGAACCGTCGCGCCGTGACCCTTCAACGCCAAGTAGAAGCGCTCTGACTGAATCGGGAACGTGCCGGAGTTGTCGTCCGCTTCGCCGTGCATCAACAGAATGGGATCTTTCACGTCCTTGGCGTACCAGAACGGCGACATCTTCGCGTAAAGCTCAGGCACTTCCCAGAACGTGCGTCGCTCGCTTTGAAAGCCGAATGGCGTAAGCGAACGGTTGTAAGCGCCGCTCTCCGCAAAGCCCGCGCGGAACAGACGCGAGTGCGCGAGCAGATTTGCCGTCATAAACGCACCATAGCTGTGGCCGCCGACGCCGATCCGATCGCGATCTCCGACGCCCATCTCGACCACCTTGTCGATGGCCGCCTGTGCGTCCGAAACCAATTGGTCGACGTAAGTGTCGTTCGCGGTTTCGCCCGGGCCAATGATCGGCATCGTCGGGTTATCGAAGATCGCATAGCCGGACAGCAGCAGGAAGAGATGCGAATAGCCGCTGACGGTCGTGAAGCGATTCGGCGACCCGGTGATTTGGCTAGCTGAATCGGCATCGCCGAACTCGCGCGGATAAGCCCACATGATCACCGGCAGACGCGTGCCCGGTTTGTAACCCGGCGGCAGGTAAAGCGTCGCGCTCAACTTCACGCCATCCTTGCGCTGGTAGGTAACGAACTGGTGCGTGATGTTGCGCAACTGCGGCTGCGGATCTTTAAAGTCCGTTACGGCTTTGCGCGTGTTCGCCGCGAGATCGCGAATGTAATAATTCGGCGCATCGGCCTGTGTCTCGTAGCGAGTGAGGATTGTCTTTCCTTCTTCATCCAACGGCGCGACCACAGTTTCATAAGCCTTCGCATCGCTGCGGAAGAGGCGCGTGTTTTCGAACGTCTTGAGATTCAAGCGATCGATGAACGGACGGTCGCCTTCAGGCGAAGAGCCCTGGCCCGTCAGAAAAATGAAATCGCCGTTCTGCATGATGGCGCCGGCAGCGCCACCGCCGAAGCCACCGCCACCTCCGCCGCCAAATCCACCGGCGCCGCTGTCGCGACGAATGACCGGCGTCCCAGGATTTTCGTAGGCCCGATCCTGGATGCGGTCCCAGAGCTGGCGCGGTTCGGAAGCGATCACCCACGTGCGAATGTGACGCGACGCGCGATCAGATTCAGTCAGCAAGGCCACGCCTTTTTCAGTGAAGGAAACATTCGAGTAACGCCATTCGGTTTTCGCAAACTCATTCGCTTCGCCGCCAAAAGGCGCAGACCAGGTCATTACTTTGTCGCGGAAAGGAACTTTATTCTTCAGGTCACCCTTGTCCAGCGCTTCTACCCAGAGCACCGTCGCCGGCTGGTCCGGCCGCCAGCGAATTCCGCGCGGTCCGGTCTGCACGCCGGTCAGCGACACGCCTTCGCGTGAAGGCACTTCGGCCAGCTTCCGCGCCAGTTGACCGGCGCGCGACCACACTTCTATTTCCTGCGGAAAACCATTCATCGGAATCAGGTGCGAGAACGGCCGCTTGATTTTGGTAACCAGAATGAAGTCGCCGCTCGGCGAAGGAGTGACGGCGTCGAAGATCGCCGGCTTGCCGATCAAGGTCTTGCGTCCGGTGGCCGCATCGACCGAAGCGATCTGACTCGTGAAGAAGTATTCAAACAAATCCTCGTCGTGCGCCGTCTTGATCATGTCTTCGTAGGTCGCGGCGGGCGCGGCTTTGCCGCTCGTCTCCTGAACGTTCGGTCCCATCGGCACTGTCAGTTCTGCCGGCGCCGGTCCGCGACCGACCGGCACGAACTGGCAAATCAAAGTCTTGCTGTCTCGCAACCAGTCGCAGGGATCACCGGTCGTCGCATTCAAACGATCGGTGCCGCTAATTAATCGCGACTTACCCGTCGCGGCCTCGGCAATCCACAACTCGAGTCGATCGTCCTTGCGATTGATGAACGACAGCTGCGTCCCGTCCGGCGAAAAATGAAGGTTCGAAATGTTCGCGCCCGGCGGCAGAGTGACTTTGGTCTCGCTCAGGTCAGAAATCTTCCGCAGCGTAATTCCATAGACTTCCTGCGCGCGCTGCGGTCCAAAATTCCTGGGATTGACGCGTGCGCCGGCGATGCGCAGGATCGGCTGCGACAATTCGGCGATGGTCGGATACGGGTGCCGGTAAGTCAGGGCAAACATCTGCTTGGTGGGACTGAGTATCGCCGCCGGCAATGGCTGCGCATCGAACGCGTCCACCACCTCTTTCGGCGGCAACTGATATCGCGGCGCGCCAGCGCTTTGTGCCTGAACGAACGCGACGGCAGACAGCAGCAGCATCGCTGCGAAACCACAATTGATCTTTCGCATTGGGGAAACCTCCAAGAAGAAATTTGATTCGGTCCGACGGGAAGGCGGATTCTATCAGAAGATAGGCGGCGTGTCAGTCGGGCTCGCTTAGCGCCACGAACCGGGATTGTTTGCGGCAGCTAGTCGACGCTAATTCATCCATAACGCAACGTTTTGATCGTGCGTGTTCATGCCGGCTTTGCCCGCGCGTTCGAATGAGATAGTCTAACGGCGACTTATAAATGACGAACTCGGAGAAAATTTAAGATGCGTAAGAATATCAATCTAGTATTCGGTCTGGGCCTGCTGCTGGCTGTGGTTCTGGCGTGCGGCGCGACGACCGCAAACATCAGCAGTCTGAAGATGAGTAGCGACGAGGACGGAAAGAATGAGACCAAGACCTTCAAGCCCGGCGATAAGGTCTACACAGTCGCGCAGATTGCGAACAACAGCGGCAAAGTTGACGTGAAGTGGCGCATTCTGTACGACGAAGGCGACAAAGCCGGCCAGCCGGTGCCCGGTGCTGAGAAGACGCTCGAGGTCGAAGGCGCTCGTCCCGCGGTATTCTGGATTACGTTGCCGCCCGCCGGCTTCAAAGACGGCCGCTACAAGAGCGAGGTCAGCATGATCTACAGCGGCGAACAGAAAGATCAGAAGACGGCGACGTTCGAAGTTAGTGGCTACTGAGTAAATCGCCAGCGCACAGCGCAAAGCCTCGCGCGGGCGGACCTCTTGCGCGGATTTATTGAGTTAGAGGCGGGCAGCCCGCCTCTAAACGCGTCGGGTGCTCTCGGCGGGCAATCTCGGAGAACTCTTCCTCGGCTAATCAAACATCGCATCGTGTCAGAACCGCGAGCGGTAGCGATCGGATCAAGAGGGACCTTCAGAAACCCAGCGGGAATTCTTGATCCGGTCGCTACCGCTCGCGGTTCTGACACAGACTGACGCCCCTCATTCCCAAAGGTTCTATGCTTGATTAGTCAAGTATGTTATCCCCTTCATCTCTCCCTCGTCAGAGCCACACAAATGCCTCACTCTCAAACCCACACACCCATGGCGACACACTGTCATTTTTGACAGTTAAGGCGACTGCGTCCGAGAGATAAGCTGGCCGGTACAGTCCGGGAGTCTGTGATCGTCTGATGAGCAGCCTGCACTCCTGACGAAACCACATCGCCGGAAGGACCAACCCGATGACCGCGATTGTCCAGCCGATAGCTGAACCCGAACGCCGCTCGCCTTCGCCTTTATGGGACACACTGGTTCGGGTGGCTTTGATCGGCGGTTTGGCGTGGCTGTGTTTTCAGGCATTCTCGCCATTCCTGAAGCTGATGGTTTGGTCGATTATTCTGGCGGTCACACTCTATCCGGCTCATCAATGGATTGCGCGCAGGCTCGGCGGCCGGCAGGGGCTGACTTCGATCATCATGGTCGTGCTGGCGGTGGCGCTCATCGTAGTGCCGACCTGGTTGTTGATGAATTCATTTGCTGATTCCATTCATCGCCTGGTGGGCGCCGTGCAGCAAAACGGGGCGCAGATTCCGCCGCCGAGTGAGAGCGTAAAGAGCTGGCCCATCGTCGGCAACAAAATTTATGAGAGCTGGTCCAATGCGGTCAACGATCTGCCCGGCTTCGTGCACAGGATGCAGCCGAAGCTCGGCGAGTTGGCGCGCCACGCCGTCTCGATGGTTGCGAGCGTCGGCGTCACCATGTTGCTGTTCCTGGCGTCTTTCGTCGTCGCCACAATTCTGATGGCGAAAGGCGAATCAGCGGCGGGCACCGGTAAGTCCTTCTTTGCTCGGGTCGCCGGCCCAACCAGAGGCGAAGCGCTGGCGAAACTTTCAATCGCCACGATCCGCGCGGTCGCTCTCGGCGTCGTCGGCGTGGCAGCCATTCAAGCGCTGCTCATCGGACTGGCTTTGCTGATTGCCGGCATACCGATCGCCGGAGTGCTCGCGATTGTCGCACTGGTTTTAGGAATTGCACAGGTCCCGGCGCTCGTCATCACGCTGCCCTGCATCATTTACGTCTGGGCCAGCGGCCACTACAGCACCGGCGCCGCGGTGGCGTACACGATCCTCCTGCTGTTAACCGGCATGGCTGATAACGTTCTCAAGCCCATGATGCTCGGCCGCGGCGTCGACGTACCGATGCCGGTGATTCTCTTAGGCGCGCTGGGTGGCATGGCCACCGGCGGGATCCTCGGAATGTTTGTCGGAGCAACGGCGCTGGCGCTCGGCTACGAGATATTCATGAAATGGATTGTTACCGAACCGGCATCCGATTCCACATCACCGAACGACGAGCAACTCCACGAACGCGTCACGATCCAGGCGACTCCTCCCGTCACTCACGCGCAGTAGCCTGCGCGACCAATTACCAGGCAATGCTGCAAGCCGGCAAATAAAAAGTCCTTTGGCGAGAGCTGAGGTCCGGCGACGCTTGATTCTTTCCGCTGTGCCTGATTGAATGCGGCGTCGAAAATTACTTTAACGAGGAGAACAGCATGTCGACGCCAGCCATCAATCCAAACAAGGCGCTCTGGGAAAAGGGCGACTTCACGCGCATCGCCGCGACCATGCGTGAAAGCGGTGCAGACCTGGTTAAGCGAATCGGAATCACGAAGGAACTCAAGGTTCTCGACCTTGGTTGTGGCGATGGAACAACGGCGCTACCGTCAGCGCAGACGGGCGCGCAGGTTCTGGGTGTCGACATCGCTCGCAACCTGGTCGAGGCTGGAAACAGACGCGCCGCTGAGCACGGCTTAACGAACCTGAAGTTTCAGGAAGGTGACGCCACGAATCTCGCTTCGATTCCGGACGGCGAATTTGATATCGCCATGAGCATCTTTGGCGCGATGTTCGCTCCCCGGCCGTTCGACGTAGCAAAAGAGATGGTCCGCGTGACCAAACCTGGCGGCCGTGTCTTGATGGGAAATTGGATACCGAACGATCCAACGTTGGTGGCGCAGATTCTCAAGATTAGCTCGGCTTACACGCCGCCGCCGCCGGAAGGCTTCATAAGTCCGATGACCTGGGGCGTCGAGAGCCACGTCATCGAAAGGTTCGGCGCTGCCGGAATTCCGGCGGAAAACATCTCGTTCGACCGCGACACTTTCATCTTCCGTTTCGATGGCTCGCCCGCGGCTTACGTAAATGAATTCAGGGATTACTATGGGCCGACGATGAACGCGTTCGACGCGGCCGAAAAGAACGGACGCACCGCCGATCTGCAACGTGAACTGGAAGCACTCTTCGCCGAGAAGAACACCAGCACCGAAGGGACGACAATTCCCGCAACCTTCTTGCGAGTTACCGTGAACCGTTGAAGCACGTCCCGATGGTGAAAGCAGTCATGGACCATCTAGGTTGAACGATGCTTGCTCGGTGCATCGCCGGGCAGCTGAATCCAGACGATTAATGTCGCAATCATCAATGGAACTTGTTTGGCCGACAGCTCAACACCTCTCCGGGTACATCGACGCGCTGAAGCAAGGTTGGTCACCCGACAACCGGCGGCCTGAAGCGTCCCAGGAGGAACTGTTGAGAATCGCCGAGGACCCGGCGCGCTTTATCGCCGAACAAATCGATCGCGAGGCAAAAGGTCCGAAAGTGATCCTCCCGGACGGCCGCGCGGTTCCACGTCTGCCGGGATACACGCAATGGATGTGGGACGGAGAGTTTTGTGGCTTGATCAACTTTCGCTGGCAGCCGGGCACGACCGAACTGCCGCCTTACTGTTTGGGTCACATCGGGTATTCCGTTGTTCCGTGGAAGCGCCGGCGCGGATATGCAACGCTGGCCTTGCGGTTAATGCTCTCGCAGGCCATCAAAGAGGGACTGCCTTACGTCGAGATTGTGGTGGATGCTGACAACGTCGCTTCGCGCAAAGTAGTTGAAGCCAACGGAGGCGAGGTAATCGCGCACTTCCGGAAACCTGAGGACGGTTCAGAGAGTCTGCGCTATCGAGTTTTCCGAGACGCCGGCACTCATCCTTTTACGAACTCATAAATAATGTGCAGCGTGATACCGGAAGGGGTTACTTCCGGGCGGACTTCTTTGGCTCGCAATTGCAACGCGCCTCCGGCCGGTTGAATTTCCAGTCGCGTCGAGAGTTTTTCCAGCGTGAAGACTTCAACCGGATTGTAGCGACGATCGATCGCGGTCTGCACCATCGACAAGAGCGGGCCGTTCAGCATGGCCGGCGCGTTGTTCAAGTGAATCGCGCGGACGTAAAAGCGAGCGAGGACTGCCTGCCGCTTCGCATCGTATTCGAGGTTCACGTCGGTGTCGGCCGAACCCGTGAATTCGATGCAGCCCATCAGGCTGGCATTGTAGGCGCCGGCAAAAGCGAGCGTGCCGGCAATCTTACCGTTCTCCAGACGCACCGCGGTGCGGGTGCCGTTAACTTCGCGCTTCAACCGAATCTCGCTGGCGCAATTCGCGGCCGATTGCGCACCGCCCATTGTCAAAGGCATCGACGGCTCTTTGAGATTGTCGAACATGGCGGTGAGAAACGCGTTCAGGAATTGTTCATTGATGGTGATCGTGGCTTCGGCAATCGGGCCATTGCCGGCGGCGCGGCGCTCGCGCGTCGCGTTTGATTCCTGGGCGAAAGCTGCCGCCGACAGCACCAGCAGCATGACGATCGCGAGCAACACTTTGTCTTTCATGCGTAATCCCTCGAGTCAACAATCCGGAGTGCGCCGGCCGAGCGAAACGGCGACGGCTCCAAAGATTACAAACCGCTGCGGACGATGTCATGGAGCCGAATCAAGCCGACGCAACGGCGGTCATCATCGACGACCGGCAGGACGCTAATCTGTGATGGACGATCTTCCATCAGGCGCAACGCGTCAAACGCGAGCATTTCGGGGTTCGTGACGGTGGGATTGTGCGTCATCAGATCGTCACACTTCAGATTCGCGAAACCAAAATCGCGCGCACCTAACTTTTGCAGTGTGCGCCGCAAATCACCGTCGGTGATTATGCCGGCCAACCGGCCGTCTTTGTCCAACACGTTCACCGCGCCCAGCCCGTACTGACTGATCGTCGAGACCACTTCCATCCA
>DATANL010000592.1:0-2715 GCA_036266295.1 Pyrinomonadaceae bacterium
TCGTACTGCGGTAACAGATCCCCCAGAATCGATTTGCACATCGACGATGACGACGCCGATTGTGCGCGACAACAAAGCGACCGCCGGATAGATTGGTGCAGCGGCCTCGCGAACCGAAACGTTCTCTTGTGCCAATCCGACAGAAGCCGCCGACAGCGCCACAAGCGCGACGAAGAACATTCTGTGAAGTGTTCGTGCCATTTAGATCACCAGAAGCGACATAACGTTTGAGAAACTATGAAGCCGGGCCTCCTTGGCAGAGTGAGTTGGATAAAATCCAACTGCTTTAGCACGAGCTTACGCCTTGCGGCGATGGCTCAATTTTAGACTCAAAAGAAGGAGACCCGGACGATGCGAATATTGTCATTGGACCTAAGTAAATACAAGACGGTGGCGTGCGAATATGAGGCAGAGACGGGGAGGCATCAGTTTGCCACGGTGCTGACGACACAAAAAGCGCTGCATGATCTGATTGTGGACCGCGAACCAGACCGGGTGGTGATCGAGATCTGTTCGATTGCGGGCTGGGTGTGTGATTTGGTGCGGAGCTTGGGGATCGAGATGCAGGTGGCCAGCACCAATGACGAGCGTTGGCAATGGCGCAAAGTGAAAAGAAAGAATGACCGGCGCGATGGTTTGAAACTGGCGCAGCTGTCGGCGCGCAATGAACTGGACCTGGTGCACGTGCCGCAGAGCGAGATGCGGCAATGGCGGGCGCTGATTGCCTATCGGCATCACCTGGTGCAGCGGCGGACGAAAATCAAAAACCATATTCGCGAGCTGCTGTTGCGCGAAGGACAACTCTTGCCGCGGCATCGCAGCGCCTGGACGCAAGAGGGATTGGCGGCCCTCGAGGCGATGGGCAAACCTTTGGGCGAAGTGCCGATGGATGAGTTGTGGCGTGGCGAATTGGAAGTAGAGTTGGCCCAGTACAAAGCAGTGCAGAAGCAACTGACGGAAGTGGTGGCGAAGTTGGATGCCCTCGGCGCGGCGAATCACAACGTGCGTTTGCTGCAGACGGCCAGCGGCGTAGGCCCCCGGCTGGCCGAAGCGGTGGTGACGATGTTCGACGACCCGAAACGCTTTCGCCGCGGCGCTGCCGTCAGTGCCTATATTGGCATGGTGCCCAAACAGTGGGACTCAGGCGAGACGGAGCGGCTGGGCAAGATCACCCGTCATGGCAATCGGCTGGTGCGCTCGCTTTTGGTGGAGGTGGCGTGGTGCGCGCTGAGACATAATCCGTGGGCCCGCGAAACCTATCAACGCATCAGCGGCGGCAAGAAATCGCGGAAGAAGATTGCGATTGTGGCGGTCGGGAGAAAGTTGTTAGTGCGCTGCTGGGCCATGTTGCGTGATCAGAGTGCATGGCATTGGGAAGGTCAAAGCGCTGTCGTTACTCCGCCGGCGCCAACTGCCTGAAACAACGAGCGGTCGCGGAGGTGAGGACCAGGGGGAAACGATTGGCACAAGCGGACGTGATTGAACTCACGCGCCGCGTCACTTACAGCCGGTTAAGGTTAAGAGATCGATGAGCGGTTAGCTCATCAGCAAATGGGTGAAAGAGAAGGTCGGAAACTGATTGAGATGACGAAAAGCTCGGGCGTCAACTTGAGTCAACGACTAGCCGCGGCGCTTAGAGGTGTGCTGCCGGCCAGCCAGAACTCGTGTCTTGAGAATGAGCTTCGTCGCACCGTTTGATGAGGCCACGAATCAACTGACTAACGCATGTTGGTCTAACTCGTGTGACCTCGAATAGAAGGGTGAACCAATCTTCCCGAATTTTTCTCTTGACCCGACCCGGCTTCATAGAAGTTGACGCGGGCGAGCGCCAACACGAAACATTACATTCAAGAAAGCTAGTTGAGAAACACGCTATCGAGCCTCGCGTCAAATGAGTTGTTGGGCGTGGCAGTTGCGAACGCTCAAGGTTTCGCCGGTGGTTTTCGTATTATCGGTTGCGAGTTGATAACCACCGGTTGGACGGTAATAAGTAAGTCTTCGATGTCGGCTTCAAAACATGGACACGTTGATTCGACGCCTGTGTTTACAAGGAGCCGTACGTCACCATTTTTCGCACGCTGTACAAAGAGTGCGTTCGATTTGTTTTCTTTGCGCCCATCAATTGCAATGAATAAGGAGTAATCGCCATTAGGTAAATCGACAACAAACTTGCCATCGGACGCAGACGTGATTTGGTGTGTCGTATTTTTGTTAGTGAAGGTTATATGAGCACCAGAGATTGGTTTACAGGCGAGATTTAGAATGATTCCGTTTTGCTTATGCGCAATTATTAGCGACGGCGGAGGATCGTCCCGTAAGCCCGCAGCGCTCGCAAGGCTTGTCCCCACTGCCAGGATCACGATCATGAGAGTGAACGACTTCATCTGCCCATCTGATAGCTTAGAACCCGCCGAGGGTTGCCACGCCCAACGGTAGAAGTTGACGCGGGCCACGCCCGCAATCATGGACGATGATAAAACCAGTTACGTTTGATGCGAAGCTCGCGGCGTGGCCTCGCGTCCAACGATTTGTTCGCCGGCGTGGGAAGCGAGGGCAAGCCAATGCTCGAGAGAACAGTCGGTGGCAAGCCGCAGTAGTTCGCGAGATGCGGCCAGCGTCGCCAAGGCAGCTTCCACTGCAGTAGCGATGCGCACTGAAGTTACATGGACCGTATCCATGGAACTGTGGTCGACAGCATGTCGGCAATCCGCATAG
>DATANL010000593.1:0-7972 GCA_036266295.1 Pyrinomonadaceae bacterium
CACACGTGAGCGAATCACCACGCAAATATCGGCTGAAGTCACGCGGTAAAAAGCTCGCGTCGGTTCGAGTTTCATCCGCAAGTTATCTCGCGGTCGCCGCGGTCATGACGTTCGTGGCGTTGATTTGTTTGCGGACCCATCGGGACCTGGCGGCGCTTATCATCACCTTCGGAACCTGGACCACCATTCCTTTACTGATACTGACTGATCGATTGAGTTTCGATGGCTCGACGCTTCGTCGTCACGGGCTGTTGGCGTTGGTGCAACGCGCCATGTTTCGACGCGGGCTCGATTTAACGATCGATGACATCGAGCGTGTCGAGGTCAGCAGCGTGCGCACCGTGCGTCGCGGCGGCAACGTGCGTTACCGATATCGGGTCGATGTGATGGCCGATACAGCCTCACTGACCTTTTCGTCCGGCGCGAACTTTCGCCGCATGGTGCGAGCGCTGCTGCCGCGCATCGCCGAACATAAACTTGACGCGCGTGCCTGCGAGCTGCGCGACCATTTGGTGGAAACGGCCGCGGTACGCGAGGAAGCGGACCGTCTGGGAATTGCTTCCAGTGATGTGCTCGAAAATGCCAGCAAGACCGTCCAGCGCATCGAGCATCGACGCCGCGACATCTCTACCACGACTTCCGCACAGGATTCGGAGCGGGCCGCTTTGTTGCGGCGATGTGCGAATGATTTGCGGATGGCCGGGCGACTGAAACAGTCGGCGGAAGCGTTTCGTCGCGCGCTGCTGATTTCTCCGCGCAATGCCTGGTTGATTTATGAATACGGCCGCTTGCTGAAGTCGCAGGCGAGCGCTTTCGGCGACGCCCGTTTACTGGGACGCGCTTGCGCGGCGCTGAAGCTCGCGTCGATGCGTGCGCCCGACGACGCGCAGCTACTGGAACGAGTTGGTGAAAGTCTGCTCGAGTATTGCGATCCGATGCGGGCCAGCAAAGTATTTCGCCGTGCGGTCGACCTCGACGAAAAGTCTTATCGGGCCCAGCTTGGTTTGGCTGAAGTGGCCCTGACCGACGGCAAACTCGCGCACGTAATCCACCACTACAACGAGGCGCGGCGAATTGCGCGAGACAAGGCAGCGGAGCGTCTGGCGAGGCGCGAAGCCGATTATTATTCGCGGCTCAACAATGATGAAGACTATCTTGCGTCTGAGTTGCGTCGGATGAATTGGTTGGAAGGCGCCGGTCGGATTCAGCATGTGAGCGCGCGCCTGAGCTTCGCAGCGTTGCTGGTCGCGTTGATTGCTTCGTCAGTGGATCAGATTGTGGCGGGACTCGCGTGGGCGCTGGCCTCGTCATCGATAATCGCCTGGTCCGGATCGCTGATCACGAGACGATTCCTGACAACCCGCGGGCGAGTTGAAACGGACGCGTAAGCTCGTGTCAGAACCGCGGGCGGTAGCGACCGGATCAACTGATTACCCTAAAACACCTTCCCCGAATTCGTTTGTACTGCGGCGGGCTTCATGACCCGGTCGCTATCGCTCGCGGTACTGACTCCCTGCTTACGACGCCGCTTCTTTTGCCTGATCCTTTTTCGTCGCGCGCCTGGTAGCGCCTGTCTTACGGGCGGTGGCTTTCGGCGTCACGGTCCGCGCCTGTTGCTCGCCGGCTGACGCCACGGCTTCGGTTCTCGTCGTCGGCGGATTCAAGAGCCCGTCCCAACGATAGTGAGGTTGCTGTCGCGGCTCGCCCAACCGTTTGAATACCAGATTGGTCACCGCCTCAGTCACCCAACCGTGATAGAACTCCCCGACTGACTGCAACTCAGCATCCGGCGCCGGATTCATGAAATCGATTGCGTACGGGATGCCGTCCTTGATCGCAAACTCGACCGTGTTGATGTCATAGCCGAGCGCCGAACATAGGGTCCGTACGTCATGCACGACGCGCGCCGTCAATTCCGGCGACAGATAATTTGGATCGTAAACATACTGCTCGCCGGAAAGATAAGGCTTGCGCGGATCGTACGGCATGATCATGACTTCGTCCTGGCCGATGCAATAGCAGCGCACAAATTGATCGAAGTCGATGCCTTCCTGCAAAGTCATGCAGAGCGTGCCGGTCCGGTCGTATTCCCTGATTAGTTCCTCAATCGAATTGACCTTCGAAACGTTCTTCCAGCCGCCGCCGTCGAACGGTTTCATGAAGGCCGGGAAGCCGACGTAGTCGACAATCGCTTGCCAGTCGAGCGGGAACTCGAGGTTGCGCAGGCTCTCGCTGACGATGCCTTCCATGTAATCCTTCTGCGGCAGCAGAACGGTCTTCGGCACCGCCACACCGATTTTTCGGGCCAGCGAATAATTGAAGAACTTGTCGTCAGCCGACCACCAGAACGGATTGTTGATGATGAACGTGCCTTCGAGCGCGAGTCGTTTGAGCGTCGCTCGATAGAACGGCACTTCGTGTGAAATGCGGTCGATAACCAGATCGTACTGCGGCGGAGCGTCATGACGAATGCCGCCCAGCTTGAGGTATTCCGCGATCACTTCACCATTGCCGCGTTCATTAATATTCTTAATCAGCGCCTCAGGAAAAGTCTGCTCGCGCCCCACTAAAATTCCAACTCGTTTCATCAAAGCCTCTCTTAAACTGACGGGAATGTTTGGATTAATTTGATAGTTAAGCGGCGGTCGGCGTGGTTTGTCAAACGTGACGATAAGCATCCTCTATCCAGCAGCTTGCATCACTATTCCGTAAACTCTGTTTCCGAAAGCCTTGTGTTACAATCGCGCGAAAGCAGAGATCAGATGAGAGATGTCAGGTTTTAGAATTTAGCAGCAGAGATGATTTCAAAGACAGCCCCCTTTCGTTATCCGACGTTGGTTTTGTCGGCTCTTATCGTTCTGGCCGCCGGTGTCGTATTCATTTCATCGTCGCGCGCGCAGGAAACCAAACCTGCGCCGCAGGCCAAACCTCAGGAGCCGTCCAAGCAGGAGCCAGCCAAGGAAGAACCGAAGCGCGTAGAACCACCCAGGAAGTTCGATCCGAATAATCTTACGGCCGAGAATATTGCTGAAGGCGCGATTCTCGTGGCCGGCAGCGGCGCCGGCCGCACGTTACTTTCACAGATTCGCAAGAACGGACTCGAGCGTGGCCGCGAGACGCGCACGGCGGCCGATGGCCGTTCTGAAGAAGTTCGGTACGAACTCCGCTTTATTCACGGCGAAAAAACTGAAAAGGACAAGGTGCGGCTGGATAGTAAGACGGCGCAGGCGGAGTACGCGCTGGTGTATGGCGACGGCAAGTTGTTCGGGATTATCAATGGCGCGACCTTTACGCCGCGCGCGGATGCCGCCGCTGACTTCATCGCGCAGCAGGCGCACAGCATCGATGCGTTGCTGCGTTATAAAGAGAATGAGTCGAAGCTCAGTTCAGCGGGCAAAGACAAACAGCAGGGTATCGACCTCTACGTAATCGATCTGGTTGATAAGGCCAACCGGAAGACGCGCTACTTCATCAGCGCAAAGACCTTTCGCGTGCTGTCGCTCGAGTATGAAGAGACGCCGCCGGGTTCCACGACCGCAATCAAATACACCAAGCGATTCTACGATTACCGGTTGGCGCAGGGCGTCCAGCTGCCGTTTCGCACCGTGCTCTACGAAGACGGGAAGCCGACCGTCGAGACACACGTGCTGACCGTTCAGTACGGGGTGAAGATGGAAGATTCGATGTTTGCCGGCCCCGAGGCAACGTCGGGGAATCCGTAAGAAAAACCTATTTGCCATTTATCATTGGTCATTTTGTCATTTGTTAATTTTCCTTGCCTCGTGGCGCAGTTTTCTTCGCGAGCAATCTTTAGTGGGAAACAAATGCTCGTTTTCGAGTCAACAGCGTTCCGATTAAAAAATGACAAATGGCCAATGACAAATGGCAAATAGTCCTTTTGTATTGCCTAACCCCAGTCTCTCTTAATTAAATTAAGGGAACTTCTGCCCACGGACCGCGTGACAACTGCTGAGGCGGTCGCGGGCCGATGTATAATTTTTCCGCGAGAATGCTTTACCGATGCGAGCCCTTCCTGCCCGATGAGAACTTTAAGTTCCATTGAAGATTTGAATTTCGCGGCGGCAATGCCGGCGCCGGTGGTCGTGCAAAAGGCGTCCGATCACGCTCTGCTGGAAGAGACGCTGGCGGGCGACGAGGACGCGTTCGCCGAGCTGGTTAGTCGCTATCGAAATCAGATCACCAGTTACATCTACCGGATGACGAACGATTACGACGGGGCGGTGGATTTGGCGCAGGAGACTTTCCTGCGGGTGTATCGGGCCGCGAATCGGTATCAGACGACGCATGCTTTCTCGACTTACATTTACCGGATTGCGACGAATCTGGCGATTAGCGAATTACGCAAGCGTAAGCGTCGCCGTCTGGTTTCGCTGACCGGATTGTTGTCGGGCGGCGAAGGCGAAGAGCTTCGCGACTTTGATGCCCCGGATGAACGGCCGTTGCCGGACGAGAACCTGGTCGATACCGAGCAGCGCCGGGTGGTGAAGAAAGCTATCAGTACTTTGCCGGAAAAGTATCGCGCGCCGTTGGTCCTGCGCGACGTGGAAGGCAAGAGCTACGATGAGATTGCCGCGATTTTGCAGACGAGCGAGGGCACGGTTAAATCGCGTATCAATCGCGCGCGAAATTTTCTGCGCGATAAAATGCGCAATTACATGTAGGTGATAAGTATGAACGCGAACTTTTGCCGCGACGTGCGGCGAGAAATTGATCAGTCCGAGTTGCGCCAGTCGCTGAGCGCCGGTAGTGAAGCGCATCTGGTTTCGTGCGCGGCGTGTAAGACGTTCCACGATGAGCGTCTGCATTTGCGCGCGCTCGTGGGCGGATTGCAACCGGTGACCGCGCCGGCGGATTTCGAGATGCGCTTGCGCGCCCGAATTGCGCGAGAGCGCGTCCTGCCGAAGCAGCCATTTATTTTTCGGGTTCTGATGAGCACGCCGGCAATCGTGGTGACCGCAGTCGTGGTGATCGTCGTTGCGGCGATCGTTTTCTTCAGTCAGCGAAATCGCCCGCAAGCTCCTTCGCTCGCGGGGACTAATAACCAACAGACCGTGCAGAATCCGCAGCCAGTAGTTGCGCGAGAGCAAATGCCGGAACCAACCAGCACTATTTCACCGTTGAAGCAGGATCGGGACAAGCCGAGACAATCGCCTATGATCGTGCGGAACGCGCCGAAGTCCAACCTGCCCGTAAATGTGTTGCCGCCAGCGACCGATTCTACGGTCGGGTCGGCGAAGTCGGTGCACATGATCGACCGCAATGGGGAAGTCACTTTGGCAGCTCCGCTGAAGCCGATGGTCGTTACCGTGTATGACGAACACGGCAACACGCGCAAGATTCAATTACCGCCGATTAGTTTTGGATCTCAGCGGCTCACCAACAATCGCGCGCAAGTCAGCATGACGAACACGAAGGATTGGTAAAGCAAGTAGCGTTATGGGCAAGACAATTTCACTTCGAGTCGCAGCTTCGGTCGTAATCGGAATCGGGTCCGCATTGGCGGGCTTCGCGCAGACGAGTGCGCCGTTGACGGACGCAACGCAGACGCCGTCACCTGAGAAAGCGCAACGCAAGCCGTCGACGCGGCGGCCACCTCTCGAGCCGCTCGCTCGCGTGACCGTGGTTCCGAGTCAAACTCAGCTGGCGCCTCAGGTCGTGACGGTGGTCCATCGACTGACGGGAGTTAAGCTGTTGCGGCTTTTGCAGAGACAAACGGGCGAACCGTTTTCGATTGAAAATATTGATCCGCAGACGCTGATGACCGATGCCCACGCGAGCATTCTGGCAGGATGGGCGCTCGAAGATGGGAAGACGGTGGCCGCGCGCCTGCCGCAAGCGTTTGCGGAACTCGAGATTAGCTGGCCGGCAATGCTGCCGCCGCGAAGTGCTTCGGAGGCGGCCGCTGCCACCACATTCATGCTGGCCGGACGGCCGCGGATCGAACCTGATCTCACTGTCATCACCGGCAATGGACAGAAACTCCGCGCGCACTTGATTGGACTCGATGGCGAGACGGGATTATCGATATTGCAGGTCATTGGCAATATGCCGCCGCCTCCGCCCAGATCGAGTGACATGTCGCCGGGACAAAGGGTCCAAATATTCTCGCCGGAACCGGTGAGAGGCGAAAGCGACGAGCGCACCAACACTTTTGTGAAAGTCGGAAAGACGGATGCGACGGTGGTAACGTTGGCGCTGAAGGAATCGCCGGCGCCGGATTTAGTGCTGCGCGGATCGAACTTTACTCCGGCGGTCGTTGGTGGGATTGCCTGCGACCAGCTTGGGAACACGCTCGGCATTGTTGAATCAGTCGACGGAAATGATGCCCGGATCGTTTCAGCCTCGGCGGTACAGGCCGCCACGAAACGCGTTCTGGCGCGACAGGCGAGTGTGCCGCGTCCCTGGCTGGGAGTAAAAGGCGAAGCGATCGAGTTGGCCGGACCTACGGGACTGTTGGCGCACGGTTGGCGCGATGATCAGGTTAAGGACTTGATGAGCGATCCGAAAGGGATTCTGTTGATGACCGTGACGCCCAGGGCGCCGGCGGCATTCGCTAACTTGAAACCAGGCGATGTGATCGTCAGAGTCAATCAGACGCAGTTCAAGACTGCCGATGAGTTCTCGGATCTGCTGGGCAAAGTCGGGAGCGGCGAGCAGGTTCAATTCACCGTCAAGCGGCCAAGTGCTCCAAACCCATTCGACGTTCCGGTAACGCTCGGCAGTTCGTTCGCGCCGGGTTTTGAATGGAGTTATTCGCTTGCAAACACCGCGACGCCGCTGCTGGGGCTGGAACGCTGGGGAGTGCAAACGTTGGGCTGGGGATTTGGCGCACGGAACGGCTTGATTGTGGTCGCGATCCAGCCGCAGAGCGCGGGCGCTCGCAGCGGACTGCGCGAAGGTGATGTCATCGAATCGATCGATGGTCACACGATTGGACGCGGGGCGTGGACGATGTCCTTCACGCGAATGAAAAAACACACCGTTGGGATCGTGCGCGACCGTGAGAAGAAGCAGGTGGTGTTGGAAGTGGAAGAGTGAGAGCGAAGACGGCAATTCAGGGAATTTCAGATTCCAGATTCCAAATTCCAAATTCAAAAACAAATTCTAGATTAAGATTCGAAAATGAATCTAGAACTGAGAACTGAGAAACTCTGAACTGAGAAGTGAGAAACTCTGAACTGAGAACTGAGAACTCTGAACTGAGAAGTGAGAAACTGAGAACTGAGAACTGAGAACTCCTAATTCCACCCCGGCTCCTGACTCCTAACACTGAACTCAAAGCTCAAAGCTCAAAGCTCAAAACTGAAAACTGAAAACTCAAAACTGAAAAAACTTCCACCCATCACTCAATCCGGAAATTCAACTTCCTTGTTGCGCTGCCTTTCGCCAGTTTATCGATCACCGTAACTTGCAGAACGTACGCGCCGCGTGCCAGTCCGCTCAAAGAGATCTCGGCGGCATACGGGACGCGCTGCGCATCTGAAATGCCGTCCGTCTGAATCTTGTGCAGCGGTGTCGTAATCACCGGTTCATTGTCGCGGAAGACCTGGATCTGTACGTCGAGTTCAGGGACGCCTCTGGCGTTGTTTGTCGCAGTCGAATTATCAGTGCGTTTCGGATCCGCATTAGCGGCCGCGTTATAAACGAAGGTGAGCAAGCGCAGATACGACGAACTGGTAAATCTATGGTCCACGTTCACCGGCACTTCTTTTAACGCCTCCGTTTGCCGATCGGCCGAGGCCGCCAACTGGGCCTGCGCTTCAGGTTTTCTTTCGCCAATTATCAAGCTGCTCATCGTCAATTGTTTGGTCGCGATGTCGGGCACCTCGATCCATTCGTAAGCGCTGCCGCGCGCACCACTCTTTACGTCGATAGCGGCCACCCGGACCTGATAAAGGCCCGGCTTAACCGCAGCCACGTGATCATAGAAAAGATAGTCGGGTGGTTTATT
>DATANL010000594.1:0-4639 GCA_036266295.1 Pyrinomonadaceae bacterium
CGGGTGGCGTAGTAACGACCGGCCGTAAAGAGTTGCTGCGCCTCGTCGTCCAAAGTCGGCGACGTGTCGGCGGCCGGATTCGCAATCGCCGAGGTCACCGACGACTTAGCCGCAATTGTTCGTTCACGTTCGCCCGTCGGAATTCTCTTTGAGGCCGACGAGATATGATCCACCAGCGTGCCCATGCGCGGATTCAGGCTCTGGAGAATTTCATTAAACCGCGGATGGCTGCGCAAAGGATCAAGCTCCGGATCAACCGCCATCCAAAGCACCCACGCGTCCTTCATGTCGACGGCGCGCGCCAGCATGTTGAGGGCCTCGTCCGTCCGACCGAGCGCGGACTGCACCAGCGCGATGTGATAAGGCGAAATGTATCGATGCGCGGCGAACTCGTTCATCTCGCGCAAGACGTCTTCAGCTTGTTGCACCTTGCCGGCCCAGGCGTAGGCTGACCCGAGCCGCCCCAGGGTTCTCGAGGCTTTCCCAATCGTCGCCAGGCATTGGCTCGCGTTCGCGATCGCTTCGTCGTGCCGGCCGAGGGCCGTGAGCAGGAAGCTCGACACGTAGAGCAACATGACTTTGTCAGGATCAGTCTTCAGCAACTCGTGACACAAAGTCAGCGCGCCGGGAAATTCGCGCGCGTGGTAAGCACACCAAATCTGACAGAAGCGAGAGATGATCGAAAACGGATCGAGTGAAACCGCGGCCCGCGCTTCGCGTGATGACTCGGTGAAACGGCCTTCCATCGCCAGTTGAAATGCGTACCACGTGCGGGCCGGGGCATAGTTGGGATTGAGCTCGATGGCGCGAAACAGTTCGCGTTCGGCGTTGTCCCACGAAAAGTCCCGGCACAGGATCGCCTGGCCCAGGGCACAATGCGCTTCCGGCAACATCGGATCGATGGCGACCGCCGTTGAGGCAGCGTCGTAGGCAGACGTCGCGCATTCATGAAAAGGCAGGACTGAATAGATTCCCAGCCAGTTGTAATATTCGGCGACGGCCGCATGGGCCACCGCGTAATCGTGATCGATGGCAATGGCCTGGTGATAACAGACGATGGCTTTAGCGAATCCGTCTTCGTTGAACTTGTTCCAGTACGAGCGCCCGCGCAGGTAAGCTTCGTGCGCTTCGGGATCGTTCGTGCCGCGTTTCGCCAGTCGCGTCAGTTCGTCGCCCGTCAGATGCGGCACGATGGACTCAGCGACGCTCGACGAGATGACGTCCTCGAGCGTCAGCACGTCGGTAAACTTCTCGTCGAATTGACCCGCCCAGGCCGCGGTCCCGTCGCTCACATCCAACAATTGGACGGTGACGCGGATGCGATCGTCGACGCGGCGAATCCGGCCCTCGAGCACGAACGAAACGGCCAGTTCCTTTCCGGCCACCAGCGGATCGGCGTCGGTGTAACGCAGCACGCTGCTCGTCGGTCTCACGGCGAAACGTTGAATGGCGCTGAGACGCGTGATCAATGCATCGGCCAAACCGGTGCCCAAATAATCGGATGCTGAATCGGCTCCGGCGAGATCCATCACTTTCAACGGCAGCACTGCCAGCGCCGTCTCGGAACCACTGTGACTCGCGCGGAAATGGGCCGCATCGAATGGCACGTCAGGCAAATCTGAAAGCGGTTGCCCGGCCAGATAGGAAGCGATGTCGTCGCGCAATTGCCTGGCCGTCTGATATCGCCAATGCGGTTCTTTACGGAGGGCACGCATCACTATGGTCTCGAGCTCGCCCGAGAGATCGCGCCGCAACACGTCGACCGAGGCGCTGCGCGCCGAGTAGACGTGGTCCAAAGTTGGGCGCTCGTTACCCCGCGGTAACAGACCGTACGGTCGCGTGATGATCACGCTCAAGGGCACGGGCGCTTCTTCACAGATGACGCGAGCGATCTCATGCGGCGCCCGGTTACCGAGAAAGTACGGGCGATGGCCGGTCAGCAATTCGTAAAGCAGCACGCCAAGCGAATAGACATCAGCCGTTGGTCCAATCGGCGCGCCCTGCACTTGTTCGGGCGAAGCGTATTCCGGAGTCATCAGGCGCATCGCGGTCGCCGTCGGATCGTGCGTGATGTCGCCGGCCAGTTCGGGATTCAGCAATTTGGCAATGCCGAAATCGAGTAGCTTCGGCACGCCTTCGAAAGTCACAAAGACGTTCGATGGTTTGATGTCGCGATGGACAACCTGTTTCTGGTGCGCGTAATGCGCGGCGTCGCAAATCGAAAGGAAGAGGTTCAATCGTCCGGCAATGCTCAGCCGATGCTGGTCACAATATTGATACAGCGGGAGCCCCTCGATGAATTCCATGACGAAGTAAGGCAAGCCATCATCGGTAGTTCCGCCATCCAGCAGCAAAGCAATGTTCGAGTGATCGAGCGACGCGAGAATTTGCCGCTCTTTGCGAAACCGGCGGAGGATGAAATCGGTATCCATGCCGCGCTTGACCAATTTTATGGCGACGCGCTTGCTGTATTCCTTGTCGGCCCGGACTGCTTCATAAACGGCGCCCATACCGCCGCGGCCGATCTCGCGTTCGATGCGATAAGCGCCCAGGCGGCGGCCAATCATCGGATCGACTTCATCGGCCAAAGTGTCCGCGCCTTTGATTTGAGCGTCCGCCGGAATCAGATCTTCCAACGCGCGTTCGCCCGTCTCGTGATAGTTAAGGAGATTGATGACTTGTTTGTGGAGCGATAGATCTCCGGCGCAAGCCTGGGAAAGATATGAAGCCCGGTTAGCTTCCGGCAGATCGAGGGCTGCCTGGAAGATGTCCTCAACTTGTTGCCACCGTTCGGGGGTCATAAAGAAATAAACGATTCAGCAGTCGTTTCGATGGGAGACAGTCTTCCGAGCGCAGGCCTGATTGTACGTCCACTCTGAACCGAGTGATCCTAGATGAGGGAAAACAAAAGATCAAAGAGACGCAGTCGGAAATATTTCAAAGTCATCTGCCGCTAATGCGATTGAGTTTGATGCCTTGCTTTGCTAAAAGATGCATGGCAACCACAGCGCGATTACAGCCCACGCGTCAAGAGCGGCTTCCGCAAGAACAGATGTCAGGCAATCCCGATCACTTAAGCGATTCGGACGCTCCGAAAATCCGGTTCGCCGAACCGGCAGACGCGGCTGCTTTGGCAGAGTTGCGCTATGCACTTCGCTCGAGTACAGGCACCGCGACTGAACCCCGGTCAGATTTCCTCGCGCGCTGCACAGCCTGGATGGAAGACCGTCTGAAGGACGAGCAGCGCTGGCGGTGCTGGGTAGCTGAACACGATGAAGAGTTGATCGGCGCTGTCTGGTTGCAGTTGGTTGAGAAGATTCCCAACCCGCGGGCTGAGACCGAGCATCATGCGTACGTGACGAACTTTTACATCGACGAGGCGGCGCGCGGCCGGGGCCTCGGTTCGCGTCTGCTGCAGCAGGTCATCGAGTGGTGCCGATCTCACGACGTGCATGCGGTCATCCTGTGGCCGACCGAGCGCAGCCGCTCGTTATATCAACGACATGGTTTTGCTGTCCGCGAAGACATCATGGAACTCATCATCGACTCTCCTCCGAAATAGCCGCGATTGTAAAAAGTTGTGAAGACTCTCTGCGAATGCACGCTGCGAAACCTGCGCGGTTGCGTGATCGTATTTACAGGGCGATAATTTCGTTTCCCAGACAAGCCTGTTGCAATAAGAAATGAATCTCCATCTCTCTCGTAATCCAGCTTTTATCCCGACGTTTATTGTGGCCTTGATGTTGGCGGCGACCATGACGGGCTGTATGAACCGGGCCGCGCCGGCCGCTTTCGATCGTCCGCCGGCGCCGGTCACGGTCACTGAAGCCGCGATGCAGGACGTGCCGGTCTATCTCGACGCGATCGGCAAGACAGTCGCGCGCGAGACGGTCGCAATCCAGCCGCAGGTATCAGGTCGGATAATCAAAATTCATTTTACCGACGGCGCCAACGTCAAAAAGGGCGACCTGCTTTTCACCGTCGATCCGGCGCCGTTTGAAGCCGCAGTCAGCCAGGCGCAGGCCAACGTGACGAAAGACATCGCGTTGAAGAAACAGGCGGAAGCGAACATGAATCGCGATCTGGCCGTCGCCAAGTGGAACGCTTTGCAGGTCAAACGTTATGCGCAGTTAGTGTCGGCCGGCGTCGTCGCGCGCGAACAATATGAGCAATTGGCGGCGACTGCTGATTCATCAAATGCGACAGTCGACGCCGATCGAGCCGCCGTTCACAGTGCCGAGGAAGCCATCAAAGCCGATCAGTCTGCCGTCGATCGCGCGAAGCTAGACCTCAGTTACTGTTACATCAAATCACCGATCGATGGCCGCGCGGGACAACGCCTGGCTGACGTTGGCAATGTAGTCAACCCCGGCGGTTCGAGCGGCAACAACAGTACTTCACCGGCGAATGGAGCGCCGACCAACGCGCTGCTCGTCATCGAACGTTTGGATCCAATCTACGCAGACTTCACCATCTCGCAGAACGATCTGAGCAAGGTGCAGGAGCAGATGCGCGCGGGCATGCTAAAGACTGAAGTTCGTTTGCCCGACGCAACCGATCCGGTCGCCGGACAATTAACCTTTCTCGATAACTCAGTCCAGAACCAGACCGGGCAAGTGAATCTGCGCGCCACCGTTCC
>DATANL010000595.1:0-5230 GCA_036266295.1 Pyrinomonadaceae bacterium
GAAAGGACTCCGAGATGAACAGACATAAAAAGATTTTTATTCTCATCGTCGCGATCGCGGCCCTCGCTGGTTGCAAGCGCACCCCGGCGCCGGCCACGCAGACGAATTCAACGGCGACCAGCACAGCAGCCGACAAAGCGATCGAGACCGAGATAGTGACCACGGCGCCGATCTCCGGCGTGATCACAGCCACCGGAAAGATTCTCGTGCCGGAAGATCGGACCGCCGTTATCGGACCAGTTAACGAAGGGCGCATCGTAAAACTCTATGCCGGCCAGGGAAGCAAAGTCCGCAAGGGACAGAAGCTGGCCGAACTGGAATCGGCCGACATCGATCAAGCCGAAGCCGATTACTTGAAGGCGCTGGCTGATTCCGAGAACGCGAAGCGATCCGCCGCGGCCGAAATCAAACTGGCCCAACAGACCTACGATCGCACCAAGGCGCTGTACGAGAAGACCGTAGTCGCGGGCAAGAACCTGCAATCAGCCGAACACGATCTCGAAGTCGCGAGGGCCACGGCCGAGAACAACGCCGCTTCAACGAAAGCCACACTGATCGCGGCTCGTCGTCATCTACTCATCCTCGGTTTGAATGATGCGACGATCGACGCCCTGGGAACCAGGCAGGGACTCGCCGCTACTTTCTCGCTCAACTCGCCGATCGACGGAACAGTCGTGGAACGTGACGCAACCATCGGCGCTACGGTGGGAACTGACGCGAATGTTTTCAAGATTATCGATACGTCGCGCGTTTGGATTGATGCCAACGTCTTCGAAAAAGATTTGCCGCGGGTGCGTAACGGGCAAGGCGTCAAAGTCACCACCACCGCGTTTCCGGGAACAACCTTCTCCGGCCGGGTGATTTTCATCGACAGCGTAGTTGATCCTGAGTCGCGCACCGTGAAAGTGCGAACTGAAGTTCCAAATCCCGATGGCCGCCTGAAACCCGACATGTTCGCCAACGTCGAGATTATCACCGACGTGAACAGCACGGCCCTTTCGGTACCGCAGTCGGCAGTCCTCGAAGATAACGGCAAGAGCCTCGTCTTCGTCGCTGAAGGCAATGGCTATAAACAGAAGCAAGTGCAACTCGGAATTAAGAACGGTGATCGCGTGGAGATCATCGATGGCTTGAACGCGGGTGACCGAGTGGTCATCAAGGGAAATTATTTGCTGCTCCAGCAAAGCAAACCGGAATAAATGATTAACCCGCGAAGCCGGTGAGAGCATAAAGCCTGGGGCGCAAGCCCCAGGTTCCAGAGGTAAAACAAATTGAGCTCGCGAAGCGAGCGAGAGAGGAATGGTCGATAGAATTCGTTACATCACAGGGCTCGCGTCCGCTCCGCGGACTCTGCTTCTGTCTTAATCATTCATTTCCTGGGGCTCACGCCCCAGGCTTTACGCTGCCGCGCGCTTTCGCGCGCTAGGAACTCATGACCGACAATTTCATTGCCTTCTTCTATCGCGAGCGGTTACTGGTTGCGGTCGTGTCGATGCTCATCGTCGCGGGCGGCATCCTCGCCCTGCGCCGGCTGAACGTCGATGCCTTTCCGGACGTCACGCCGGTTCAAGTGGAAATCGACACGGAAGCCGAAGGCCTGGCGCCGGAAGAGATCGAACGGCAGATCACCTTTCCGATCGAAAACGAGATGAACGGCATCTCGGGGGTGACTCGCGTCGAATCGGAATCGAAATTCGGCCTCTCGGTCGTCACCGTTTATTTCAGCGACGACACCGACATCTATTTCGCGCGCGAGCAGGTCTTCCAGCGGCTGGCCGACGCCAAAGAGAACATCCCTTCCGGTTTCGAACCGACGATGGGTCCAATCACCACCGGCACCGGTCAAATTTATCTTTATCAAATCGTCGGCAAAGGACAGAACAATCAGGAACTCCGCACGATTCAGGATTGGATCGTCAAGCTGCAACTGCGCACCGTGCCGGGCGTGGCCGACGTACTGAGCTTTGGTGGCGACGTCAAGCAGTATCACGTGATTGTCGATCAGCAGGCACTAGTCAATTACAACATCACCCTCAAAGCGCTGTTCGACGCGATTCAGGCGAACAATCAAAACACCGGCGCGAACTTCATTGAGCACGGCGACGAACAGTACGTCGTGCGCGGTTTGGGCCTGGTCAAAGACATCGAGGACATTAAGAACATCGTGCTCGATTCGCGCGGCGGCACACCCATTCGCGTCAGCGACGTCGCCACCGTGCAAATCGGTAACGAGCTGCGGCAGGGCGCGGTCACCAAGGACGGTCAGGGTGAAGTCGTCACCGGCATCGTCCTCAAGCGCATCAACGAAAACACCAAAGAAGTCATCGAGCGAATCAAACTGAAGGTCGCCGAGATTAACAAAGCCCTCCCGCCCGGCGTGCAAGTCGTCGACTTCTACGATCAAGCGGAACTGGTAGACAACAGCATTCACACAGTCGTCGAGTCTTTGATCGAAGGTGAAGCGCTGGTCCTGGTCATCCTGGTCCTGCTCCTCGGTAACTTCCGCAGCTCATTCATTACGGCCGCGGCAATTCCCTTCTGCATGCTCGTGGCCTTCATTCTCATGTGGTACTGGGGCCAATCCGCGAATCTCATGTCGCTCGGAGGTTTGGCCATCAGCATTGGGATGATGGTCGATGCCACGGTGGTGATGGTCGAGAACATCTATCGGCACCTCGAAGAACATCGCGAGCATTCGACACGCGAAGCGATCCTGACGGCCGCGCAGGAAATCGGCCGGCCGATGTTCTTCGCCATCCTGATCATCATCGCCGTTTTCCTGCCCGTCTTCACGTTACAAGGTATCGAAGGCAAGCTGTTCAAGCCGCTCGGTTACGCCGTCACCTTCTCGATGGTCGGCTCGATGCTCATGGCGCTCTGCATCGCGCCCATGTTGTGCGCTCTCTGGCTGCGTTTGAAGAAGGGGCCAGTCCGCGAGAACCCGATCATTCGCCTGGTCAAAGGCATCTACGTGCCGATTCTCAAGTGGGCGATTGGCCACAAAGTGCTCACGCTGACGATCGCCGCGTTGCTGCTCGTCTGGAGCGTCGCCGACGTGTTCATTCTCGGCAGTGAATTTCTGCCGACCATCGACGAAGGCAACATGCTGGTGCGCGCCACCATGCCCGCCAGCATTTCATTGACCCGGGCGGTGGAGATCTCCACGCAAATTGAAAAGACGCTGCGCGAGTTTCCCGAAGTCGAAACCGTCGTAGCGAAAATTGGCCGCGCGGAACTGGGCGGCGATCCCGAGAGCGTCAGCAACGATGAAATCTACGTGCGCCTGAAACCGAAGAGCCAATGGACCACCGCCAAAACCAAAGACGCTCTGGTTGATGCAATGCGCAATCGCGTCGAAGGCTTCCCCGGCGTGAAATTCAACTTCTCGCAAGTCATTGAGACGCGGAACGACGAATTAATCTCGGGCATTAACGCCCAGATTGCCGTCAAAGTTTTCGGCGAAGATCAGGACACGCTCCGTAACGTCGCGGACCAGATTCGCGACGCCATGTCGCATGTGCGCGGCGTCGAAGACCTGGCCGTCGAACAATCAGCTGGCGAGGAGCACCTGGAGATCGATGTCGAGCGAGACAAGATTGCCAGATACGGATTGAATATTGCCGACGTACTCGAGGTCGCGAAGATTGCCATCGGCGGTGACGAGGCCACTGACGTGTTGGAAGGTCAGCGTCGCTTCGCGATCTTCGTGCGCTTGAAAGAAGACTATCGCAACCAGGTCGAGAAGCTCGGCGATATTCTGGTGGCGGCGCCGATCGGCGGAAAGATTCCTTTGGGACAGATAGCCACTTTCAAATTATCCAGCGGCGACTCGCTGGTGACCCGCGAAAATTCGCTGCGGCGAGAGGTCGTCATGTGTAACGTCAAAGGCCGAGACATCGGCAGCTTCGTGCATGACGCGCAGCAGGCCGTCGCGCTGCAAGTCAAAATGCCTCCAGGTTATTTTGTTACCTGGGGCGGACAGTTTGAGAATGCGCAACAAGCAACGCGCAGACTGCTCATCGCCATTCCCATCGCTCTGCTGCTGGTGTTCGTGCTCATCTATTCCTGCTTTAATTCCCTGCGCAACACGTTAACGATCATCTTCAACATTCCCATCGCGCTGGTCGGCAGCACGACTGCGCTGTTGATTTCCGGCTTCCCGCTAAGCGTCCCGGCGATAGTCGGCTTCATCGCCGTCTTTGGCGTGGCCGTGCAGAACGGCATGGTGATGGTTTCATTCATGAACAAGCTGCGCAGCCGTGGCTACGAATTGCGTGAGGCGGTGATTACCGGCGCCAGTGTGCGCCTGCGCGCCGAGCTTTTGAGCGCCTTGATTGGCAGCATCAGCCTGATTCCCTTCATCATCTCTTCCGGCACCGGCGCCGAAATCGAAAAGCCTCTGGCCATAGTCGTAGTCGGCGGCCTGGTCACCCGCCCCATCAAGATCGTGATCCTGCCGATGGTCTACGAATGGGTCGAACGCGGCGCGGCCCGTAGGAAAGCAGCGGCTGATCTCACGGCGCCCTGGTCACGGCAGAGATCATGAGGAAATCCATAGCCGCAGCGTATCTGAGTCTGGGACTGTCGCTAGGGGCACCATTCAACTGACAGCACTGCTCTGCCATCAAGACGTATCGATTTACCGGGCACGCCAACCGCTGCGCCAGGCAGACGAACCAACCAAGGTTCAGTTGTGCTGAATACATCGAGCGGTATAGAGCGAACCACTTTTGATGATGGGTCGAGCTGCTGACCGGGGCTGGCGATTAGAGTTCGAAGCTCCGGCGAGAGATGTTCCGGGGAAAGATCCAGCACTCCGCACTTCGCCTTCACTCCTCCTAATTCCTGGGGGGTGTACTGGAGAGCGATGGCGCCATATCCGACAGCAAGGACGAAACCCCGAGGAGAAGAAGGCCAATCCAAAGCGCCACGACGGCTTTCCAGAAGACACCGGCAACATGTGCGACGGCGCTGGCAACCTTTTTCACCAATCTGAATACTTTTCCCCGGCGACGTGCGGTCTTTCTTTCTGTGGTGGCAGCCGAGGCTGAAGAGGATTCGCCGCCTTCGGCAAAGTCAATCAACAACAGATAGAGAAAGCAACCCAGGCTGAAGAAAATCCCAACGATCGCTACGGCTTTACGGAAGAACACCGTGCCGAACCCCAGTGCCATGGCGCCAATTAGGGCGTTGTGAATGCGGGCCTTCCGCTGGGGAGCCTCCGCGCCCC
>DATANL010000596.1:0-1535 GCA_036266295.1 Pyrinomonadaceae bacterium
ACTGCGCGGTCGTTTGCCGGGAACCAGGGCGTTCGCCTCACCGTCATTCAACGTGTAGTAATCGCCGCGGCAGTTGAAGATGAACCCGAGATTTCCCATCACCACGCCGGTACCAAACGCGCTGTGCAGACTGGGAGTGAAACTGATCATGTTGCGCGCGCTGTCGACCACGGCGATGTAACTGGTGTCGCCTTCGTGATCGGCTTCGCCGGCAATCGTCACCTTCACCGGCCGATCGAGCGGCGTTTTGTCGCTGGCAAATTTTTCCGCAGTGCCCGGTCGAAACGCGAGCGACGCTGCAGTCTTATCAATCATGGCGCGACGGTCCGCGGCGTATTCCTTCGACAGCAGTCCTTCGAACGGAATCTTGATGAAATCGGTGTCGCCGAGATATTTCTCACGATCGGCCATCGCCAGCTTCATCGCTTCCGCGCTGGTGTGAATATAGTCAGCGCTGTTGTGGCGCATCGCCTTCAGGTCATAGCCTTCGAGAATGCGCAACGCGAATAATTCCGCCGGACCCTGCGAGGCCGAAGCGTTCTTGTAAATCTGATAGCCGTGATAGTCGATCGATACCGGATCTTCGATCTTCGCGGTGTAGCTGGCGAAGTCTTCATAACGGAACAGACCGCCGTTCTCTTCCGAGAACTTCGCCATCTCGCGCGCAATGTCGCCTTTGTAGAAACGATCGCGCGCGGCCTTTAGACCCTCGTGGCGCCCCTTGCTTTTGGCTTGCGCTTCCGCTTCAACCAAACGCTTCAAGGTGCGAGCGAGATCGGGATTACGAAAGATCTCGCCGGCTTTCGGGGCAACTCCATTCGGCAGATAAACCTTTGCGCTGGTTGGATACTTGCGAATTTTCTGAGTGCTGGCCGCCGCGCGGGCGAATGAATCGCCGGCTGGGAACCCATTCTCGGCTAAATCGATCGCTTCTTTCAGCACGTCGCCGAAGCTCATCGTGCCCCAGCGATCGAGCAAAATGTACCAGGCGTCGATACAGCCCGGCACCGTGCCCGCCAACAATGAATCACTGATTGGCAGCTTGCCGCCATTGTGTTCTTTGTACCACTGGATCGTAGCGAGCCTCGGCGCGGTACCTTCCGCATTGATCGAATAAACCTTCTTCGTTTTTGAATCATAGACGAGCAGCGTCGCGTCGGCGCCGATGCCGTTCATCGCGCCGTCGACCAGGCCCAGGACCGCCTGGCCCGCGACGATCGCGTCAAAGGCATTGCCGCCTTTTTCCAGGATGCGTTCCGCCGCGCGCGTGGCTTCGGCCTTCATCGACGCGACCGCGAAATGCTGACCGCGCACCACGGGGCGCATGGTCCGATTGGTCACTTCCTGCGTCTCCTGGTCCTGTCCCATAGTCATGCCTGCGAACAAACAGATGATAATGCCGGCGACCGTGGTGATCTGAAGTGATCGCATAAATTCTCCTTCACAGCAGTGCGTTAACGTCCGGGACGTCGAGCGCGAGTTTGACTAAGCAACCCGTATTGTTTGTCGATGCGTTCATTCGCCGATCTGTAGCG
>DATANL010000597.1:0-5303 GCA_036266295.1 Pyrinomonadaceae bacterium
GCGAATCTGCCGGAACAGCTCGACTTCGCCATTCACGGCCCGCTCGAACAAAGGCACATCGTCGTCGACGGGCGAGGTGAACGGATGGTGCATCGAGTAATACCGATCATCGTCCTCGTGATACTCGAACATCGGAAATTCCGTGACCCACAGCGGCGTGAAGACATTTTCGGGAATCAACTTTTCACGGCGCGCGATTTCATTGCGCAACGCGCCCAGGCTCGCCGCGACCACGTCTGGTTTGCCCGCGATAATCAGAACCGCGTCGCCCTTTTGCGCACCGGCGATGCCGGCAAGATCGACCACCGTCTCGTGGCCCAGGGCCTTCAGCAACGACGACGATAGTTCATCGCCCAGTTTGATCCAGGCCAACGCTGCGGCGCCGTAACGCTTCGCAAATTCCTGCAACTCATCCAGCGCTTTGCGCGACATCGACGCACCGTCGCGCACCACGATTCCTTGGATTTGCCCGCCGCGCTCCAGTGCCGCCGCGTAGGGCGCAAAGGTTGTTTCGCCCAGACGCTCGGACAAATCGTGCAATTCCATGCCGTCGATGCGCAGGTCGGGTTTGTCCGATCCGAATCGACGCATGACTTCCGCAAATGTGTATCGCGGAAACGGCGTCTGCAAATCAACGCCAATCAAACCAAAGATGCGCGCGAACAATCCTTCGACCAGTTTGTAAATCTGATCCGGCGTGGCAAAGCTCAACTCGACGTCGAGCTGCGAGAACTCGGGCTGTCGATCGGCGCGCAGGTCTTCATCGCGAAAGCAACGCGCAATTTGGTAGTACTTGTCCAGACCGGCAATCATGCAAATCTGTTTGAAAATCTGTGGGCTTTGCGGCAGCGCGAAGAATTTTCCCGGCTGTACTCGCGACGGCACGATGTAATCGCGCGCGCCTTCGGGCGTCGATTTGATCAGGTTCGGCGTTTCGATCTGCGTAAAGCCCTGCTCGTCCATGTACCGGTTGATTTCGAGAATCATTCGATGACGCAGACGCAGGTTTGCCTGCAACTGCGGGCGGCGCAGATCGAGGTAACGATATTTCAGCCGCAGATCTTCGGCGGCCAGCGCTTCTTCAGAAGCGTCGAGTTGGAACGGCAGCGTGCGCGCGCCGTTGAGAATTACAATTTCGCTGGCCTGAACTTCAACCTCACCAGTCAAGAGCTTGGGATTGCGCGCAGTCTCATCGCGCAGCACCACTTCGCCAACGGCGGCGATTACATACTCGCCGCGCACATCCTTGGCCTTGGCGTGCGCGGCAGATGCCTTCTCTTGATTTACCACAATCTGGGTAATGCCATCGCGGTCACGCAGGTCGATAAAAGTCAGCGGCCCAAAGTCACGTCGCCGCGCACACCAACCCATCAGCGTCACGCGCTGCCCGACGTGCTCTTTGCGCAGCGCGCCACATGAATGTGTCCGTTCGCGGTTGTTAAGGTTCTCAATCATTGGTTTCAGGTTTCAGGTTTCAAGTTTCAGGTTTAAAGACGAACTTGAAACTTGAGACCTTAAACTTGAAACTTAGAAAAGCACCGTGCCGCCATCCACATTGATCGCCTGACCATTGATGCCGCGGCCTTCTTCTGACGCGAGCAACACCGCCAAAGCCGCAACCTCTTCCGGTGTTATCAGACGATTCTGCGGGCTCATTCGCTCCAGCATCTGCAGCGCTTGCTTCGCCGACTTGCCGGTCTTCGCAACAATATTCTCGATGCCGCCCGAAGTCATGTCGGTATCGACGTAGCCGGGACAGATCGCATTGACTGTGATTCCCTGCGCCGCCACTTCCAGCGCCAGCGACCTCGTCAAACCGAGCACGCCATGCTTCGACGCCGCGTATGCAGAAATGTAAGGCGCGCCCGTCTTGCCGGCAATCGAAGCGACATTGATGATGCGTCCCCAGCCGCGTTCAATCATTTCCGGCAACGCCGCATGAGTGCAGCGAAACGTGCCGCCCAGATTCGTATTCAGATGTTCTTCCCAGAAAGGCTCATCGGTCCTGACGAACGATTCCGATTTGGCGATGCCCGCATTGTTCACCACGATGTCGGGCCCACGGCCAAAGTGCAGACGGAAGCTGTCGAACGCATCTGTGACCCAACCGCGATTGCGCACATCGCATTTCAGCGGCAGCGCTTCAACGCCAAATTCTGTCGCGACTTCTTTGGCCACACTGCGAACCTGTTTGAGTGTGCGCGCGGCGATGCCAACCGACGCTCCTTCGCGCGCAAAGGCGATCGCAATCGCCCGGCCAATGCCGCGGCCACCTCCGGTGATGAATGCAAGTCGGGCTTCAAGTTTCATGTTTAAAGTTTCAGGTTTCAAGTTTAAGACGGATTGCGTCCCAACCTGAAACCTGAAACTTGAGACCTGAAACTAATTCCTATCTTCCGGTAAATTTTGGCGGACGCTTCTCTAAAAAAGCGCGCACGCCTTCGCGGCCATCTTCCGATTCGAAGCAGCGCAGTTGCGCATCAACTTCGTATTGCAGCATCTGTTCCAGTGAGTCGTGTTCGCCCGCATAGACAGCATGCTTCGCCGCCGCAATGGAAACTGCGGGCGCGTCGCGCAGACGCTCCGCCAGTTTGAGAGTTTCAGCTTCGAGTTCGTCAGGCGGCACGACCCGATTCACCAATCGCAGTTGCAAAGCTTTCTGCGCGTCGATCGCATCGCCCAGGAAAAAAAGTTCCGCGGCGATGTTCGACGGGACCATGCGCGGCAGAAAGTAGGTGCCGCCCCAATCAGGATGAAATCCGAGTTTGACGAACGATTGCGCGAATGACGCGGTCGACGAAGCGATGCGCAGATCGCACGCCAGCGCGAGATTGAAACCGGCTCCCGCACAAGCGCCTTCGATCGACGCCAGGACCGGTTTGGTCATCTGCCTGATGGTGAGAATTACGCGCCGCGCGGCGCCCAGCAAACGGGCGAACTCTTCCGCGTCGCCGCGCTCTACCAGTTCGGCCATGAAGTGCACGTCACCGCCCGCACAAAACGAGCGGCCCGCGCCGTTGATCACAATGACGCGCACGTCCGGATCGCTGCCGGCCTCTTCGAGCGCTTCCGCCAGATCTCGACGCATGTAGCCGGCCAGCGCGTTGAGGCGCTCAGGACGATTGAGCGTCACCGTGACGATGCCGCTGTTGTCCGAAACTTTGATCAGTTCTTCAGCCATATCTCGATATTCGTTTAGAGGCCGCACTTGTGCGGTCTGCGACGACAAGTCGTCGCGCTAAACGATCCTGATGGGTTCTACTTTCCTTTGAACTGCGCCTTCCGCTTGTTAACGTACGCGTCCAATCCTTCTTTGGCGTCCTCAGAGGTAAACAGTTGCTGCTGCAATTCACGTTCGAGGGCCAACGCTGCTTCAAACGGAATCTCCGCGCCCGTCTGCACCGCGCGCTTGATTCTGCCGACAGCGCGCGTCGCTTTCGTTGGCGTAGTGAATTGACGCGCGTAGTCCAGCGCCTGGTTCATAAAATCGGCGCCGTCACTCGCGTCAACAATTCGATTGACCAGGCCGAGCGTCTCGCCTTTTTCGAAATCAAATAATTGCCCCGCCGCCATCAATTCGATCGCTTTTGATTTTCCTACCAGACGCGTGAGTCTTTGCGTGCCACCCGTGCCCGGCAGGACACCCAAACTGACTTCCGGTAATCCCATCTTGCCGGCGCCGCGTCGCGCAACGCGCAAGTCGGCAGCCATCGCGACTTCCAGACCACCGCCGACGCAATGGCCATTGATCGCGGCGATCACGAGCTTCGGCGTCTGTTCCAGGCGATTCAGCGTCTCGTTCGCGTGCAGGCAAAAATAATATTTGAATTCCGGCGTGACCTCGCCCAGCATCGCGATGTTCGCGCCGGCGCAAAAGAATTTCTCACCCGCGCCCACGATGACGATGACCTGAATGCTCTCGTCCATTCGCGCCGTCAGAATTGCGCCGTCCAGCTGGCGCATCATGTCGTAGGAATAAGTGTTCGCGGGCGGATCGTTGAGCGTCAGCACCGCGATCTGTTCGCGCACTTCATATTGAACTAGCTGCGTATCCATGTTGGTTATCGTGAATTCGTTTCCTCTTCTTGATCCGGTCGCTATCGCTCGCGGTTCTGACACCAATCGCGGTTCTGACACTAAGCTGTGCGCCAGACGCTTACTTTCTCACTTGCGCGCGCGGGCGACGCCGGCAGCTTCTCAGGTGATGGCGACAGGAATCCGTTCAAGAACAGCCGCGTAATATTATCGACGAGTTGTTTCACCGACAACTTGCCGCGCGGATCGTACCAGTTATAGATCCAGTTCATCATGCCGAACAGAGCATAGGTGGCCGCGGTCGCGTCAAAACCCGGCTCGGCCGCAGACTGTCCCTGTATCTCACGCAGAATCTTGCGCGCCAGCTTGGCGTAATGTTCTTTCTTGGTCGACACGTGCCGGTGCAATTCACTCTCGAGCGATTCGGCTTCATGCGAAAGCACCTTCATCTCGGCCATGTTCGCCGCAAAAAAAGAAAGATGATTGTCGATAAAAATATGCAGCTTCTCGATCGGATCATCGACGTCTTTGATTCGCTCTTCGAGGCGTTCGCGCACCACGGCAAAACAATGATCCTGGATCAGGAACAAAAGCTCTTCTTTCGATTTGCAGTAATGATAAAGCCCCGCGAGACTAACACCCGTCGCCCGCGCAATGTCGCGCATCGACGTAGAGTGATAACTCTTCTCGGCAAAAATGCGCGCCGAAGTACGCAAAATGTGCTCGAGCTTTTGATCGTAGCGAGAAGATTGACTCATGCTGGGAACGCGGACGCCCTCGTCCGCGTGTTTGTTGCCAGAGCGCTGCTGCTTAATCAGGCAAGGGCGGGCGAGGGCGCCCGCTTCCCAATTACAGCCTCACATATTCAAAATCGAACGGCTTGCCCTTGATCCCGGTGGCCGGCGGCGCGATCCAATTCGCAATCTTGCCGACCTCAGTTACCGGTTGCATCAAACTGCCTACATACTCGCGGTCTTCCAAAGTCGGCAGCCACTCAGATTTCTTCGCCTCAAATTCTTCCGGCGAAATCAATTTGCCTTCGATGTCGAAGCAGTGGCCGGCGTACTCGCCCACGTGGCGATGGAAACGAATGTTCGGCAGGTACAGACGCTGATTCAGTCCTTCGTCCGCCAGCGCCTTGTTCCAGCGCGCCAATCCTTTTTCACAATCTTTGACGTATTCGCCCCGCAACACTTCATTCAAAGCATTCCGCAGCGGCACCTCGCGCGGGACGAGCTTGCCGTCTTCAACGACCATCATCGCGAACG
>DATANL010000598.1:0-4041 GCA_036266295.1 Pyrinomonadaceae bacterium
CCCACGTTGCGGTATTACCAGCGCCAGCATGCGCTCGCTGGTGCTCCAACGCATGCCCGTGTAGTAGAACATCGTCGAGCCGGGTTCGATGTAAATCGCGTCAATTCTTCGTTCGGCCATTAAGCTTTGCGCTTTGGCGATACGCGCTTTGCGCTCGTCATCGGTGATCGGGACGATCCCCGCAGTCATTTTTGGCAAGCGCCTGATCAAATCCGGAATTTCCTGTCGCTCCTGAATTGCATCGACGTCGGTCGTATCAGCGAAGGCGAATCTGCTTCCCAGGAGTGTTGCGCCCACCACGCCGGCCGTGGAACGCAGAAAATCTCTTCTGTCTGTGCACATATGTTCAGAGCGCGGACGCCAGGTCCGCAATCAAGCGAGAAAGTTTTAATCAGAGCAGCGACATGCTACACGATGCTCACGCACAGCAACAAGATTTTCGGTCATCTTAAGCGACTGGAGCGCAAGCGTCCCGCTTGCAACACCTTGTTCGCTCGCCGCCGGGCAACCGGGACGGTTGCGCTCCAGTCCTTTGTCTCGATCTTTAACCCCCGGCTTGGGATTTCACGTGTACAATGCTGCGAATGTGCGGCCTGCACGTGTCGAAAACAATCTGGACTTGTCTCGTCCTGTTCCTGTTGTGTTCAGGCGTGTACGCCCAGAAGACTCTGCGCTGGGGCGCCGATCCCAGCGGCGGCGCGCCCTACGTCTACAACGATCCCAGCCATCCCGATCAATACATCGGATATGAAAAAGAGATCGTGGACGCGTTGGCCGCGGCCATGGGGCGCCAGGCCGAGTTCATCCCTTCTGACTGGGAGACGCTGGTCTCAGCCCTGCAGCGCAAGTCTTTCGACGTAATCGTGAACGGCCTGGAACCGACTGCCGATCGTCAAAAACAGATTCTCTTCAGCAAGCCCTATTATATTTTTCAACTGGCGCTGACCGTTCGCAGCGACGAGCAACAGATTCATTCGCTCGCCGACTGCAAGAACCGGACGGTCGGGACCCTCGGCAACACGGCGGCGTCACGCCTCCTGGAAAAAGAGCAAATCCCGATGAAGGGCTATGCAGATCCCATTTCGGCCTACCGGGATCTCGAACTGAAACGGATCGATGCCGTGATCATGGATGTGCCGGCCGAGGTGTTTTATGTCAGCAAGAACCCGAAGCTGAAGCGCGCCACTGAACCGTTCTTTCGCGGCACTTACAACATTGGTTTGCGCAAAGGTGATGAGTCGCTCAAGTCCGAGGTTGATGCAGCCATCGACAAGATCACTAACGACGGCACGATGGAAAAAATCCTGCGCAAATGGGGACTGTGGAACGAAGCTCAACTTGAACTGCGAACCCCAACCACTGCTGAACAAAAAAGTAATGAAGCGGGTTATGACATAACGTCTGCAGCATTTAATTGGCGGGAAGCAATCTGGCGTCTGGCGCGCGCCGCGGTCGTCACAGTTTTGATCGCGTTTGGATCAATGATCATCGCGCTGGTTCTGGGAATGCCTCTGGCAATCGGCCAATGGAAAGGCCCGCGCGTGGTCCAGTGGCTGTGCACGGTCTACGTCGAGTTCTTTCGCGGCACGCCGGTTCTGGTCCAGTTGCTCTTTCTTTATTTTGGCTTGCCGACTATCGGACTGGCGATGCCGGGCTGGCTCACGGCGCTAATTGGTCTGGGACTGAACTATGCCGCTTACGAGTCGCAGGTTTATCGCGCCGCGCTGGAAGCAATTCCACACGGACAGTGGGAAGCGTCTTACCTCCTCGGCATGAGTCCGCTGCTCGCGTTCCGCCGGATTATTTTGCCGCAGGCATTTCGCATCGCATTGCCGCCGATGACCAACGATTTCGTCTCCTTGTTTAAAGACACTTCCACCGCTTATGCAATTTCAGTCTGGGAACTGGCAACGGCGTATCGAGAATTAGCAAATGCTTCGGGACAATTTCTGCTGCTGGGCGTGGCCGTCTCGTTGTATTACCTGGCGATGAGTTTGCCGATGGCCCACCTGGCGCGCAGACTTGAACGGCGTTTGCAACGCCGAGATGCGATTGAAGCCGTGGAGGCGGAAGTTCCATAACAAGTGGCACAGACTTCAGTCTGTGATTCCTTGAGTGCAACACAGACTAAAGTCTGTGCCACAATTTACCGATGATTCGCGTCACTAATCTCATCAAAAATCGAAACGGCACACGCATCCTGCGCGGCGTATCGTTCGACGTTCCGCCGCAAACCGTGCTCGGCATTATTGGCGCGTCCGGCAGCGGCAAGACCACGCTCTTACGTTGTTTGAACGGTCTGGAACGAATCGACGGCGGTGTGATCGAAGCGGACGGCGTGCGGCTGGAACCGAACCTCTCAAAAAAGGAATACCATCGACGCGTCAATGAACTGAGACGCAAAGTCGGCACAGTGTTTCAGCATCTCTACCTGTTTCCGCACCTCACTGTCCTTGGCAACGTCATCGAAGCCCCGACCCATGTGCAACGGGTGCCGCGGACAGAAGCCGAACACGAAGCGTACCAGTTGCTGGAATCGGTGGGATTGAAAGAGAAGGCCCGTCGTTATCCGGAATCGCTCTCGGGCGGCGAGCAGCAACGCGTGGCGATCGCCCGCGCCCTGGCTATGCACCCGGCGCTTTTGATGTTTGACGAGCCGACCAGTGCACTTGATCCGAGACGCAGCGCCGGGCTGCGTTCACTTTTGAGAGGTTTTGTGGAACGCGGTCACACGATGGTGGTGGTCTCACACTCGATCGGTTTTCTCGATGGACTTGCGGATCAATTGCTTTACCTGGAAGCCGGCGAAGTGGTTGAGTCGGGCGAGACCGGTCAAGTCCTGAATTCACCACGCGACCCCCGCACGAAGGATTTTGTGGAACAAGCGAAGTAACGGCGCGTCTAAATCGTTGTATCTGATACAACGGCAACGAATCTTATCCCCCGGCCATGAAAAATATGCGCACTCTCATGCTGCTCTTACTGGTGGTCACGGCGGCATCGCGCGCCGCGGCGCAGTCAGCACCGCCGATCGATCGGGCTGTTGTGCTCGAAGCATCTCTCGCAACCAGTCAGAGAGAGTTCCGCATCGGTGAAATAATCCCTTTGCGATTGGCCTTCAGCAGCAAGATCAGGAATCGTTACCAGGTCAACGCGGCCCAATACGATCGATCCGGGCGCATGAATTACGAGCACTTCGCGGTGTCGCCCGCGGACGGGGCGGTCGATCCGTTACCGACCTACACCAGCAGCATGGGTGGAACAACCAACTTCACATTTCTCAAACTCTCGCCCTGGACGATCAACCTGAACATTAACGAATGGATCCGTTTCACCCGGGCCGGAAATTACCGCCTCGTAATTAGCAGCAAGCGGGTCTCAGTGCGAGATCCCGCGAACGCGTTTGGAGCTGCGAATGTCCTGACGCGCTCAAATGAAATCGAGTTGAAAATAGTTCCCGCTGATCCCGCGTGGCAAAAACAGGTGTGGCGCAATGCGGTTGCCGCTCTGGATGCACCGGCGCCGAAGAAGCCTGCTGATTTCGAGCGCTACACAAAGTCACGCCGGCAGGCCCTTGAGACTCTTCGTTTTCTGGGGACGGCCGACTCAACCAGAGAATTGGCAAAGCGCATGCGTGGCGAGGACAACGATGGGCTCGATTACATCTGCATGTTGGGTTTGATTGCTGCGCCGGATCGCGACGTGGCCCGCGCCGCGCTCGAAACTGAACTCGCTGATCCGGACCATCCCATCGACGGAAACTTCCTTCACGCGCTGCGGATGGTTTCGTACGAACGTGGAACTCTTAATGGAAACTGGCAGCAGGCGCAACAAGCAATTCTCGAAGAGTTGATTGCCGCGTTGCCGCTCAAGCGCGCTAAAGCGCTGGCCATCAGCCTCAACACCGCGGTGAGTCTGGCGTGGAATCGAAACGAAATAAGCAAGGAAACGACCGATAAGCTGGTTGCCCAGTTGCTATCAACGTTCGACCAGTTACCGGTGAATGTGCAGAACTCTCTGCTGACTTACAACTGGCCCAGG
>DATANL010000599.1:0-7489 GCA_036266295.1 Pyrinomonadaceae bacterium
AATTGGCAGACTTTCAAGAGTTCTTTGTTCGATGACCGTTCCGATGTTTCCGGAAGTGCTCGTCTGAACTGTTTCGGCCGCCGCGCTTACCTGGACGACTTCAGCCACATCACCGACGGCGAGCGTCGCATTAACGGTTAACGGCTGGTTGACGTTGGCGACGTTGTGGGCTGATTGGAACTTCTTGAAGCCCTGCTTCTCGATCAAAATGGTGTAGGTACCGACTTGAATTAAATCGAAAGTGTAGTTTCCGCTATCTGTAGTTTGAGTGGTCAAAGCGATGCCGTTGGCATCGTTGGTTAACGTGACCGTCGCACCGGCGACGGCCGCCCCATTTTTGTCCTGAACGTTCCCGGTTACTCGGGAAGTAGTTCCCTGGGCAAAAGCAACGGCGGTAAATGTAGTCAGAATTGAAAAAGCACAAATCAACTTGGCAAGTGTTCGCATATTTTTCCTCCGGGGGTGTTCCTCTGCCTGGGAACGCTGAGTTCTCCTGATGGTTCTTAAATGCAGGCGAGCGCAACTAAAGGATCGACGTAACGTCTGCGACATTACTTTTGTTGCACAACTGTTGCAGGCAACTACATTGCCGAACGAGTTGACGTCAGGACTTTTTCCAAAACCGGTTCGCGATGTTCGATAAAGGTAAAGAAAAGCAGAGTTGATAAGCGAACACGACTGTTCACGTCGATCTCTTCGTCGGTAGATCGCTCCAAAATTATGGAGAGTCTATCCATTTATCTGAAATTCTCAATCGAGAATTTCATCGTTGACGAGTGCGGCTTTCCATTATCCGTGGTTATCGGACTGATAAAATCTTTTAGTTTTGCTTGTGAGTCTGAGGCTACTAGAATCCTAGCCTTCCCGCAGAAAAGTTCAGCGTTTAGACCGCTTAGCGCGGTCGGAACTGTGTTTCTAACCATCCAGTAAAGAGGAACAAAAGATGAAACATCACCCCAAGTTTGTAGTCTGTTTGCTAGCAGTTGTCGCACTGCTGTTTGCCTGTAGCGGCATCGCGTTGTCGCAGGAAATTAGCGGCGGCATCGTCGGGACTGTGAAAGACCCGTCGGGCGCTGCGGTGAAAGGAGCGACGGTGAACGTTACCGATCCGGCGACCAAGCATGTCGTGCGCACGGTAATGACGAATGACGATGGTCAATTCACCGCGCGAGATCTCCACGCGCAAATCTATGACATCAGCGTCGAGGCCACCGGCTTCAAGAAACACATCGAAAGCAAGGTCCAGGTGGACGTTGGTAAGGCATTGAATCTGGAGATCGGTCTGGAAGTCGGCAACGTCAGCGAAGTCGTCACGGTGGAAGCAAACCCCGTCGCCGTTGAACTGAGCACGCCAACCGTATCGACGATCATCAACGGCGACCAGGCGCGCCAACTGTCGCTGAACAATCGTAACTGGGTGCAACTTATTACGCTCGCTCCCGGCGTCAGCAACGACCTTGCCGATCAGGTTTATGTCGGCACCACGAATCCGGCCGGCCAGGCCAATACGATGAACATCGCGGTCAACGGCGCCCGCAGCGCGCAGAACACGTACACGATCGACGGCGCGGACGTTACCGACCGTGGATCGAACCTGACTATTCAGGCCTATCCCAGCGTTGATTCGATCGCTGAATTTAGCGTGAAGCGCGGACTGTTCACTGCCGACTCAGGTCGCAGCGGTGGTGGTCAGATTAACGTTGTGACTCGCGGCGGCGGTGAGAAGTATCACGGTTCGGGATTTGAATTTCTGCGCAACGAGAAACTCAATGCGAACGATTTCATTTCCAATCGTAACTCGAACCCACCCTTCGGGCGTGAATCAAACGGCAAGGCCAAACGCACGCCGTTCCGCTATAACAACTTTGGATTTACGGTTGGCGGTCCAATCTACCTGCCGAGATTTGGCGAAGGCGGCCGCGCCACCACCAAGGTCAACCGAACTTACTTTTTCTTCTCGGAAGAGCAGCGCAAGGATCGACGTTATCCGGTCCTGAGCGGCAATACCGTTCCCGACGCCAACATGCGCGTTGGTGTTTTCCCGATCGACATTTGCTTGAGCGCCACCATCGCCACCACTACTCCGGCAATTGCCCCGGCCAACTGCACGAGCGTGCTGCCGGCCGGAACCCCGATGTCCACAGTCAGCCCCATTGCGCAGCAGTATCTTGATTTCATCTACAAGAAGCTGCCGTTGCCGACTGACGCCGTATCGCGGGCGCTGACGTATCCGGCCTCAGGCGTCGCTGATTTCCGCCAGGAGATCATTAGAGTAGACCACAGTTTCAAGACCAAAGGATCTCTGTACTATCGCTACGAACACGACAAGATTCCGACCATCGACGTGAACTCATTGTTCTCGTCGGGCTCGAGTCTCCCGGGCGTTTCGACTTCTGCAACTGACTCGCCGGGCAGAACGCACACGGCCCAATTAACTTACATCGTGAGTCCGAACGTCGTGGCCGTCGGCCGCTGGACCTATGGTTATGGCGCCATTCTCAGCAGCACCGTCGGCAGTATGGCCCTGGCAAATTCACCGATTACACCGCCGCTGCCTTATACGAAGACACGCGATTTTGTGCCGACCGTCACCGGCAACGGATTTGGATCGCTGGCCACTTTCGGTGACTACGATAATTTTTCCTGGAAGAACAATTTCAGCGGCGACCTGACCTGGACACATGAAAATCATTCGTTCAAGTTTGGCGGCGTCTACTCGTTCTACCGCAAAAATGAAAATGCTCTCGGCGGCGCGAACCACGGAACCTTTAGCGGTTTCCTGAACACGGCGCTGACCAGTGCTCAGCAAGCGGTCGTCAATGCGCCGAACTCTCTGACGCAAGAATCGAATGCTGCGCGCCGCACTGCGCTGCAACAGTGGGCCAACTTTCTCCTCGGCAACAACGTCAGCTTCAGCCAGGCGCGTTTCGACCTGACTGCGGACCTGCGTCAGATGGCCTTCGAAAGTTACGGGCAGGATGAATGGCGTTTCCGCCGGAACCTGACGGTCTATTACGGCGTGCGCTATTCATATTTCGGTTCGCCGTATGACAAGAACGGATTCCTTTCCAATTTCGATCCCGCTTCATTCAATCCAGCCGCAGCGCCTCTGGTGACGGGAGCGGGCAACCGCGTCGCCGGCACCGGCAATTTCTGCAACGGCTTGATTATCAATTCGCAAAATCCCAAGACGTTGACGAATTGCAATCCGACCATCTCGCCTTACGGCAAGTACGTCGTGAAAGCGCCCAAGGGAGACTTTGCGCCGCGCTTCGGAATTGCCTGGGACCCGTTCGGCAAGGGCATGACCTCGGTCCGCATGGGTTACGGCATGTTCTATGACCAGGTCCTGAACGGCACCTATGAACAGAACATCGGTGTGAATCCGCCTTATCAGGAAACCTGCAGCTTCACGCTCACCAGCCTGCTGTCGCCGGTTCCTCCGGGCCAGTCTTGTCCGCCGGGATCAGCTCCACTGGCAGCACCGAGCCTGCGTGCGGTGCAACCCCAGTGGAAGGATCCTTACATGCAGCAATGGTCCTTTGAGATCCAACACATGATCGGCAGCAAGACCATCATCGACGTCGGCTATTTTGGATCGAAAGGAACGCACCTGATCGGCGCGTACGAATTGGAAGAGATTCCTCCGGGCAGGGCCATCAATACGTTGTGCGCTACCGGAACTTCGACCACGCCGACGACGCCATGTCAGGTTGCCGGCACGGCCTTTACCTCTTCGGCATCGGAAGCGATCCTCGATCAAATCCGTCCGCTCCGTGGTTATCGCTCGATCACGATGATCACTCCGCAGTTCAACTCGAACTACCACAGCATGCAGGCGTTGTTCCAACATCGGTTCAGCGGTGCTTCACAGGTGAACGTCGCTTATACCTGGGCTAAGAACCTGACCGACAACCAGACCGATCGCAGCACGGCGCCGCAGAACTCGTACGACATTCACGGTGATTATGGCCGCGCCTCGCTCGACCGTCGTCAGATCTTTACCGCGAATTACATCTATGACATTCCGCTCTTCGCGAAGCGTCATGATTTCGTCGGCAAAGCCCTGGGCGGCTGGGAGGTTTCCGGCATAGTAACTCTGCAAACCGGACTGCCGTTCACGCCCACGACGTCGAACTGGGACCCGGCCGGCCTGGGATTGATTCCGGCCGCGATTGCCGGCTCTCGTCCGAACACCATTTGCGATCCGAATGCCAACGCACCGCATCTGTTCCTGCAGTGGTTCAATACCGCCTGCTATCAGACGAACCCAACAATCAATTCGGGAATTCCGAACGTGGTTGGGAACGGAGCCCGCGGCGCGATCACCGGACCACCGACGAAGCGTTTTGACTTCTCGCTGTTCAAGAACATTCCGATCAGATCGGAGGGGCAAACCAGCCTGCAACTTCGTATGGAGGTCTTCAATATCTTCAACCATACGAACTTCCGCGCGATCGCGAGTACCAACGTCACTTCGACGCTCTTTGGTCAAATCAGCACCGTGCGCGATCCGCGCACGATTCAAATCGGCGCGAAACTGACTTTCTAATTCGCGTAGTCAATCAACCACCACCGAATGCCTGCGGCGCAAGTCGCAGGCATTCTTAATTTCCCCCTCTGTTACAATGAACGTGCGTCGCAATGCTTAATCAGCCCGCATCCATCCTGCTTCGGAATGCAAGGATCGTCCTCGCCGATCGAGCTATCGCAGCCGCAAGTCTGCTAATCGACAACGGCCTCATTTCCGCCGTCTCAGATTCGACGGAAGTTGCGCCGGGAGCTGAATCAGTTATCGACCTCACCGGATTGACGCTCTTCCCAGGGTTCATTGATGTCCACATTCACGGCGCGGTGGGCGTCGACACAATGGATGCCACCGCCGAAAGCCTTCAAGAGCTGGCTGCCTTTCTGGCGAGCAAGGGGATAACCGGTTGGGTGCCCACGTTGGTCCCGGGTGACGTTAACCAATACCAAGCGGCGACAAAGGCGATTGCGCAGTTCATCAGCGCGCAGCGATCTGCCTCACATTCACCGGTCGCACGTGCGCTGGGAGTCCACTACGAAGGTCCTTTTGTTAACAGTCAGCAATGTGGGGCGCTTCACCGCGAGCACTTTCGGACTTTTAGCAGCGCTGCAGATCTCAACGCGCTGCCTACGATTAACGACCATCAAGCTGTGCATATGACGACGGTCGCGCCCGAAATCGACGGCGGTATTTAACTGATCGATCAATTGACGAAACGCGGGTGGATCGTTTCGCTCGGGCACACGCGCGCCGACGTGGACACATTGGAACTCGCTCTGGCCGCGGGCGCGCGACACATGACGCATTTCATGAATGCGATGGCGCCGCTGCATCATCGGTCACCGGGTCCCGTCGGCTGGGGCTTAATGAACGACGAGGTGACCTGCGACCTGATCGCCGATGGCATTCATCTCACTCCGGCAATCATCAAACTAATCCTGCGCAATAAGACTTCGGCACGGGTCTCTTTAATCAGCGATTCAATCGCGGCCGCCGGACGCGGCGATGGTGAATACGAAATTTGGGGCGAGACGATTACGGTCAAGAACGGGCGCACGCAAAACGCCCAGGGCAGCATCGCGGGTTCGGTCATCACCATGCTCGACGCGGTGCGCTTGATGTTGTCCCTCGGCTTCTCTGAGCCACAGGTGTCGCAGATGAGTTCGACCAATCCGGCGCGACTGCTGCGAATCGACGCTGACTGCGGATCGATTGAGGCGGGTAAACGCGCCGACCTGGTGGCACTCGATGATAAAGGTGAAGTGCGGCTCGCGATTGTCAGCGGACAGATCGCGTTTCAGGATTTCTCGTAAAAGCCGGCGCGCGCGTACGACTCGTCCAGCAACTCTACTGGATGACACACTCGCAGCGGAATCTTCGCCAGACGCGCTCCCGCGGCGATTTGCATTTGACAACCAGGATTGCCGGTGGCCAGGACCTTCGCGCCTGACTGCTCGATGTTACTCAGCTTTTCGGCGAGCACCTCGTCGGACAATTCCGGCTGCATCAAATTGTAGACACCGGCGCCGCCGCAGCACACATCGCTGTCATTCAGCATCGTGAAATTCAAATCGGGAATCGCCCAAAGCATCTGCTGAGACGCATCGGCCGCGTGTTGGCCGTGCAGCAAGTGACACGAGGCATCGTAGGTAGTGCGCTCGAAACCGATATTCGCGCCATTGCGAAAAGCATTCGCGTGAAGTTGTTGCCCGACGTCTCTGATACGCGCGCTGAATTGGCGGGCAGGCTCGGAGTACTGCGCGTCATGCTCGAACAGGTGCGCATACGAGACGAGCATCGCGCCACAACCGCCCGCATTGGTAATGATTGGCGTATCGCCGCCGGCAAAGGCGTCAATGTTCTTTTTCGCGAGCGCGCGAGCGCCTGCAAGATCGCCCGCGTGCGCATGCAGCGCGCCGCAACAAACCTGATCCGGCGGCACGCGCACTTCGCTGCCGTTAATTTCCAGGACCCGCCGGGTGGCTGCATTTACGCGCTCGAACAATCCTTCCATAACGCAGCCTTTGAAGAGCAGCGCCGGCGCACTCGCATCCTGTACCGACTTGTCGGGATTCGCAGCCCTCCCGGCCGCGCCTGATTCTTTGTTCCCTGCACCACGAGACGCGTCCAACAACGCCAACGCAAATTCAAACTGAGCCGATATTCCCCTGGCGAATCCGGTTTTAATCAGCAGGTCCGCCAGTCGCGAGTCGCGGACGATTCGCGCCATCGCAAAACTCGCGCGCAAAAGTGCTGGTCGCGGCCACACATATTTCAAAATAAATTGGAGCAGACGGGCCGCCCCTCTCGGTTTCGTTTGCGCCTGCAGAATCTCTGCGCGCGCCGATTCCAGCAGTTGCCCATATTGCACTCCTGCCGGACATGCTGATTCGCACGCGCGACATCCCAGGCAACGATCGATATGAGCGCGAAAAGCGGGTGAGTCCGGCGCGAGCCGTTCTTCCTTCACCGCACGCATCAAATAAATGCGACCGCGCGGCCCGTCGTTCTCATCACCGGTGGCGACGTACGTCGGACACGCTTCCAGACAAAGCCCGCAATGCACACAAGCGAGAATTTTTTCTTCTTCGGTGGCCAGGGCGATTGAGAGGTTTGATATTTCGGCGGCCATCGCTTCGTATGAAGCTAGGCGGCCGGGGCTAGCTCTGCTTCGTTTTGGACGATTACGGTAGGGTTCGAATTCGGTGCAGGAACCGGTAACTGCTGCTCAGATAAAAGTGCCACGTGCTCTTCCATTCCCCATTTGGCTTTGTAAAGACAATCTTCAATTGAATGGCCGACGCCGGTAAACCCCTCCAGATCCGGCGAATAGAATCCGAAAAACGTCGGATCAGTAGTCGCTTCGATTACAAGTGAATACTTTAGATCGATCATATTACCTCTGCTTGATTCGCGCGGCTTTTAGAATAGCATGACACGTACCCTTTGGGACTTCTTTCG
>DATANL010000600.1:0-2106 GCA_036266295.1 Pyrinomonadaceae bacterium
ACCGAGAACTTGCAAAGCCTCATCACGCCGGCCGGCCATTCCGTAACTAAACCCGAGCATGGCTCCCATGCGGGCATCTTTCTGGTAGATCTCGTCGAATATTTGGATGGCCTCGTCGTATTTGCCCTGGACCAGGTAGACGACCCCGCGAGCATATCTGCCGGCGGAAAAGTCTGGATGCTCGGTCATCAAGCGATCGTAACAGGGAAATGCCTGGTCGAATCGGCGCGCGAAGAAAAGCAGGCGACAGTAATTCAGTTGCGACTGCGGCGTCAGCGGATCAAGGTCCTTGGCCACCTGGCCTTCGGCGATTGCTTCATCGAAACGGGCCGTGGTCACCAGCAGATTCGAATATCCCCAGTGGGCCGGCGAATAGTCCGGGCTCAACGCCAGCGCGCGTTTGAATTCTTTCTCGGCCCCGGCCCAGTCCCAGTATTTTTTCATGAATACTGCCGCCTTCGCGTTGTGCGCCTCGGCCAGACTGTTATTCAATTCGAGCGCTTTGTTGGCCGCATATTCGGCTCGCCACATCGCGTCTCTTCTGGTCGCCGGGTCGTAAGCCACCGTATTCATCAGCACGTAGCAATCAGAGACGCCGGCCCAGGCCTTGGCGAAGTTCATGTCTTTTTCCGTCGCCAGCGAAAAACTTTCTACCGCCTTGTTGATGCTGTTAAAGTCGCGGCGCGCCCAATACATCCGGCCATCGCGATAGAGTTGTTGGGCGTCGGGATTCTTGTTCTCTTGCTCGGCTAGCCCGAGGACAATTGTTTTGTCCTCTTCACTCATCGGCAGATGAAGATAGGAAGCAGTGTCGAATGCCAACTGCTGACTGAGCAGCGGAATTTTATCGGTATCCAGCTGGTAATACTCTTCGCCGATGCGCGATCCATCGACGACGTTTTGCCACCTGAGAGTTAGCACCAGGCCTTGTTCGCCTTTGCCAATCCGGCCGTACATGACGACGTCGGCATCCAGGCCGCGCCCAACTTTCTCGGGACTGGCTGCTTGCGGGCCAAAAAAGGACGGCGCGATCGTCGAAGACGTCACCTGCAAACCTGAACGTCGCCTGAGCGAGCGGACCAGGCTTTCGCTGAGGGCCGGGCCCACACATTTACTCGCAGTGTCCTCGCACACGATGGGCAAAACCGCCAGCGTCTGTTGTGTCTTGGGCAAACTGGCACGAATCGCCAGAACGACCACCGCTATCAGCAGTAGCGCGGCCGCGAACGCCGCATACCTCAGGTTGAAATACTTCGGCGTGAATACGGGTAGGGCAACGCCCTTCGGCAAATTGTCGAGGTCGATAAGCAGTTCCGCCGCCGACTGGTAACGATCAGCGCGATCTTTGCATAGGCATTTCCTGACAATCCCATCGAGATCTCTCGGACAATTGATCGAAACCTCGCGCAGCGACTGCGGCTCGCCGCTCATAATCGCCGAGATGATCTCTGCATTCGTTTTGTGCGCGTAAGGGTTCTTGCCGCAGGTCATCTCATACAAGACCGTTCCCATGCTAAAGATGTCGCTGCGGTAATCGAGCTTCTCGCCGCGCAGTTGCTCCGGCGACATATACGCGATAGTGCCCACCAACAAACCGTCTCGGGACAGATTGCTGATGCTTTCGGCGGCGTCTTCCAAACTCATTGGCATGGTTTTGGCCAATCCGAAATCCAGCACTTTCACCTGGCCCGTGGGCGTGACCATGATGTTCTTGGGTTTCACATCTCGATGGATGATGCCGTGAGCATGCGCGCTACCGAGGGCGCCGACGATTTGCTGGGCCAGCGGAACGATTTGATCGGGAGTCAGCGAACCGCTCTTGATTAGATCGGCCAGCGTATCGCCTTCGATGTGCTGCATGACGATGAAGCTGTGTTCATCGGTTTCTTCGAAGCCATACACGGCGCAGATGTTCGGGTGATCCAACATCGCGACTGCCTGCGCTTCTTTGACCAACTGCCGCTTGGCCCAATTGTCGGAAATAAAATCGTTGGAGAGAAATTTGAGCGCGACCTTGCGATTCAGACGCAAGTCTTCGGCGAGATAGACAGCGCCCATGCCTCCCCGACCTAGACTACTGAGGACCTGGTACCAGCCGACCTGCCG
>DATANL010000601.1:0-3091 GCA_036266295.1 Pyrinomonadaceae bacterium
GCGAATCCGCTTCGGCGCTCTTTTTATTTAGCGCAAGCGGCGCAGTGCGGCATGTGCTACCTGGGAAAGATAAGGATCGATTGAATCAGCGGCGCTTTGCAAAGCCGGAACGGCGGTGACATCGCCGATAGCGCCCAGGGCCTCGGCGGCGGCGCGTCGTACTTCCGTGTCGATCTTCTCGTCGGCGAGAGTCGCAATCAACGCCGGAACGCCGGCGCGGCTGCGAATTTTGCCGAGGGCCTGCGCTGCTGACTTCATCACGAAATCATTCTCGCGCTTTTTCGACTTCTTGCCGGATGGATTTGCGGCGAGCATATTCACGAGCGGCACGACCGCCGCCTCATCCTGGATCTTTCCCAGGGCGACGGCGGCCGCGGTACGGACCGAGATCTCTTTGTCCGTCTCAAGCAACTGGATCAGCGGCTGCACCGCGGCATGGTTGCCTTTGACGCCCAGAGCATTCGCGGCTTCGCGCCGCACAAATTCCTGCTTGTCAACCAACAAAGGAATGAGAGCTGTCGCAGTGTCTGAAGCAGGCAACGCGGCCATCGCGTGTGCGGCGGTCACTCGCACGACCGGTTCGCCGTCATTCAGCGCCGCCATCGCCGCCCGGGCCGCGTCGGGATGATTCATGGCGCCCAACTTCATCAACGCATCGCGGCGTTCTTCAACGCTCGATGAACTCAGGCGCTGTTGCTGTACGCGTATTCGCTGTTGAATCGGCGTAAGGCGATCACTCGCTTGCCCCATGCAGGTGAAACAAGTGCCGAGGCCGATGGCAGCGACGAGTGTGATTCGTTGAATTAAAGATTTCATCAGCTGATTAGATGCTTGCTTTTTCCGTTTCATCCAGTGTCAATTCGCGAAGCCAGCGCGTGCACAGTATCGATGATTAATACCGCAATCGGCGGATAAAAAATCAAATCGGAGACGATCATCATGGCCGGCGAAACGGAATTGCTCGGCGCTGCGGCATGATGGCGAAACAGCAGCGTCAAATCTGAAAAGAAATCCTGTGAACGCCAGCCAATCAGCAGGCCCAAACCCAGGCTCAAACCGTAACCGCCGATCAGAAATGCGAAACCCGATAAACGTGTGTATGGCTGTGAAGGTTTCTCTTCTTCCTGCGTGATCGAATAGTGGTCGTCGCGTTTGTAAGTGTAATGGCGAAAGTGCTCGACCAGTCGCTTGATCAGATGCCACAGACCGGCAACAAACAACATCAGCAGGATTGCTCGTCCGAAGATGTCAAACGACTGCCACAGCGGCGGCCGAATCATCGCTACCAGAAACGTCGAGAGGAAAAGCGAAACCGTCGTAAAGACCGCGCGCTGACGTTGCATGTTCTCGCGCCGGTCCGTTTCGAGGATCTGATTGACGACGCGGTCCCAGCGCGCCTGTGCGGCAATGTTCCGCACCCGCTGCGCATGCGGATTGTCTGATTCAAGAATTGAGTTTCCGTTACGCTGTTTGCTGAGTTGCTGATCGTGAAACGCGCGCTCTTGCGGATCGATTAGGGTGTGATAGGCGAGCGAGAGCAGCGCAAACTCGCGCGCCGCTTTCTCGGACCCACGATTCACGTCGGGGTGATGTTTCCGCGCCAGCTTCCGGTAAGCAGACTTAATCTCACTCGCGGCCGCTGTCTCTTTGACGCCCAGGACCTGGTAGTAATCAGTCATGGTACGGGGAACTCAGGTCTCTGGAACTGCCGGGAAATCATGGCAGACCTGATCTTGCGAGCAATCTTAGCACCGCTGAATGCTCACGTGGAACTGACTAATTCGCCTGAGCTGAGCGCTCGATAAATTCAACCAGGGTGCGCACGGCGATGCCGGTTGGGCCTTTTGATCGATAGGCCGTCGCTGGATCACCCCAGGCTGTGCCGGCGATGTCGAGGTGCGCCCAGGGCGTCTCCTCGGCAAATTCTTTTAGAAAAGCAGCGGCCGTAATTGTTCCCGCCTTTTTCCCGCCGATGTTTCGGATGTCGGCGATGTCCGATTTGATTTGCTTCGTGTAATCGTCATCGAGCGGCAGCTGCCAGAACTTTTCGCCAACCTCTCTGCCGGAAGCGATGACTTCGTCGATCAATTCCTGGTCGGTCCCGAGGATCGCCGTATTCACGTCGCCCAGCGCGATCGAGACAGCGCCCGTCAGCGTCGCCATGTCGATAATTTTGGTGGCGCCGAGCATCTTGGCATAAGCGATCGCGTCAGCCAGCACGAGCCGGCCTTCCGCGTCCGTGTTGATGACTTCGATCGTCTTTCCGGTCATCGCCCTGAGCACGTCGCCGGGCTTAGTCGCCTTTCCTGACGGCAGGTTCTCCGAGCACGGTGCGACGCCGAGCACGGGCACAGATGGTTTCAACTGAGCGATCGCGCGCATCGTGCCGATCACGGTGGCTGCGCCGGTCATGTCGTACTTCATCAATTCCATGTTCTCGCCCGGCTTGAGTGAGATACCGCCCGAGTCAAACGTGATTCCCTTCCCGACCAGCGCCAGCAACTCGCCTTTGCGAGATCGAAAGCGCGACGGTTCGTATTTAAGAACGATTAGCTTCGGCGGTTCATCCGATCCGCGGGCGACGCCGAGCAGCGCTCCCATGCCGAGCTTTTCCATCTGCTTCTGATCGAGCACGTCGAATCGCAAGCCGAATTCCTTCGCGACCTGCTTGGCCCGATCAGCCATGATCGTCGGCGTCATCCAGGCGCCCGGCTCGTTCGCCAGGTCGCGCGTGAAATTAGTCGACTCGCCGATAATGCGACCGCGTTCAGCGCCGCGCTGGACCGCTTTCTTGTCCGCGTCTTCAATCACAATCGTCGTTGATTTGATTTCGCGCTTCTCTTTTTCTTTCGTGCGGTATTTGTCGGGTTCAAAAAGCCCCATTACCGCGCCGACTGCCGCGGTCTGCGCCACTCGCTCCGCATCGTCTTCCACACGCGGCACGATCGCAATCGTCTTGATATTCTTGCCCCGCAGAAATCGCGTCGCGGTCCCGGCCATCTGCGTGATCTGCGCGGCCTTGTGAGCACTTCTATCGCCGCAACCAATCAAAAGTATCCTTCGCGCTTTCAGATTCTTGCTCGAGACATGG
>DATANL010000602.1:0-3122 GCA_036266295.1 Pyrinomonadaceae bacterium
GAGGCATGGCGCAGTTCGGTGATTCTGCCGAAGAACCCCCCGATCCAACTGGAAGTCGATGAGGTTCCCTGTTGAAGCGGATACATGATCGTCTGCGCCAGAGACCTAATCTTTCGCTGCTTGGTCTCGGCGTCGCGAGCGTCATAAGTCATCAAGCCGAAATTCAATACCAGCAACGCAAACAACCACCAGGGGGCCCGCTGGCGAATCTCTCGTTGTGTCCGAATGGCAGCCATTGGTATTGCGGATTTCGGAATGCGGATTTCGGATTTAAGTTAGTGGCGAAACGCAAATCGGAAACTCGAATTCCGAATTCCGCAATCCGCAATCGCCCTACGCTCCGGTCGTCAAACTATTGTCCCACTTAACGCGCTTCAGCAGATCGAAATCTGAAAGCATTTTACCTGTGCCGAGCACGACCGAAGCGAGGGGATCCTCGGCCAGCGAAACGGGTAGCCCGGTTTCTATCGACAGACGCTTGTCGAGGTTCTTCAATAACGCGCCGCCGCCCGTCAGAACAATTCCGCGCTCAACGATATCGGCGGAAAGTTCCGGCGGAGTTCTTTCGAGAGCGACCCGGACAGCATTGATGATCGTCGACACCGAATCAGCCAGCGCTTCGCGAATCTCTTCGTCGGAAATGGTGATCGTCTTCGGAATGCCTTCGATCAAATTACGACCACGCACCTCGAACGACAGTTCTTCGTCGAGCGGAAATGCAGATCCGAGTTCAATCTTGATCGCTTCAGCAGTGCGTTCGCCGATCAGCAAATTGTATTTCCGTTTGATGTACTGCGTGATCGCTTCGTCCATTTCGTTGCCGGCGACGCGCACCGAACGTGAGTAGACGATACCGCTCAAACTGATCACCGCGATGTCGGTCGTGCCGCCGCCGATATCAACAACCATATTGCCGTGTGGTTCGGTGATGGGGAGACCGGCGCCGATCGCCGCCGCCATCGCTTCTTCCACCAGATAAACTTCTGAAGCCTTCGCGCGATAAGCGGAGTCTTCAACCGCCCGCCGTTCGACCTGGGTAATCTCAGACGGGATGCCAATCACCACGCGCGGGCTGACCCAGGTTTTGCCGTTGTGAGCTTTGCGAATGAAGTGCTGGAGCATCTTCTCCGTCACTTCGAAATTCGCGATGACGCCGTCCTTCATCGGCCGAATCGCCACGATGTTTCCCGGCGTGCGGCCCAACATCTCTTTCGCATCGCGACCCACGGCTTCGACAGCGTTGGTTACCTTATTGATTGCGACAATAGAGGGTTCTGAAACTACAATCCCGCGGCCCTTCGCATAGACGAGCGTATTCGCGGTTCCGAGGTCGATCGCCAGATCGCTCGAAAAGAGACTAAAGATAGATTTAAGAGCCATTTGAACCCGATTTCCCTGACTGAATATTGAGTTGTCCGAAGAGGTGAGCGGTTAATCCGCATGCAGGCTGGAAGCCGCGACGGGCACGAAGGGCCTGACAAAAAATAAATCGACTCACCGAAGCAGAACCGAACGCACAAAGATACAACGATTTGTGCGCCATTGCTATCATGAAATGAATTTCTCGTCGGGAATTCTGACGAATTGTTCGCCGGTCGGGAGATGCGTGTCGGGTTGGTCGATGGTATCGGTCGTCGTTGACGGCGCAGCCAGCCGCGTGCAGTTCTTGTTTCCAGCCTTCGCCGCGTACATGGCCTGGTCAGCCGCAGAGATCAACTGATGGGGCGAAAGCGCGTTGTCCGGGAAAACGGCGGCGCCAATGCTTACCGTCAGAGATATCTTTAGCCGGCGGCCTCCGGTGAACCGATGACGTTCGACTTTCGCGCGAATTCGCTCGCCGACAATTCGCGCATCATCAGGGCCGGCCTCGGGCAGGATCACCACAAATTCGTCACCCCCATAACGCACCACGCAGTCCGTGTCGCGAACAGACGGCAGAAGTAACGCCGCCATCTCCATCAAACAGTGCGAGCCGACCAGGTGACCGTGGAGATCGTTTACATGCTTGAAATCGTCGAGATCGAGAAACAGCGCCGTAACTTTGGTGCGATAGCGCCGCGCGCGCTTGATCTCGTTCACCAGGAATTGCCGCAAGTACCGGGCGTTGTGTAAACGCGTGAGTTCATCGGTCAGCGACAGCCGCTCAGCGTCCGCGATCCGAACTGAATTGGACAATGCGAATGCGATCGAAGACGTTACGGATTCAAGCAGGCGGCCATCGCGCACCGAGAATGACCTGGCTGCTGAAGCGCGCACCCCTTCAACCACACCGATGATTCTTTGACCGGCAACCAGCGGTGCGGCTATCACGCGGCTCCTCGCTTCTGTGCGTCTGACGGTGGTGGCCGTCACCGCAGCCTCGATCGCAGCTTTACTCGCAGAAACCTGAGCGACCTCAGAATTCTCAAGCAGCTCGCGATGCCAGTTGAGATTAAATGACAAGAGCTCGCCTTCTTGAAATTGCCTGGTCGCGAGCGACGCTAATCGCACGCCGGGCTCGGCGCTCTGCGTCAGATAAATCGTCCACCGTTGCGCTTTGACCAGGCGACCCAATCCGCTAATCGCAATCGACACGGCCTCGCTTTGACTCGCAGCTCCATGCAATGCGGAGATCAACGCGATCGCGCCGCGAAGCTCAGGCCGGCGCATCGAATCAATCATCGTCAACGCCTTGCCATCCGGCGCGACCTGGAAAGGCTCGGGCTCATCAGCCGGTTCGTGCTCTTCAAGTTGTCGAATCAACGCCGGCAATTGCGCGGCACTCTCGGCCGCCGCGTTGAATCCGGCCTCGATAATCGTCTCTCGCCAGCGCGATGGGAGTTCAACGGCGGGCAGGGCGCAGGCAATCAAGGGCAACTCCGGCCAGCCCGCGTGCACTTGCTCAACGATCTCACGCAGAGCCTTGGGCTCCGGGTTGGGTGGAAGTTGAAACACCAGGGCCACCAGCTTCGCCGCACGATCTCCATGATCGAACAACCATCCGCCGGCCGATCTGACGACGAGGCCAGATGCCTGCAAAATCGTGGTGATTTCGGGCGCAATCTCAGCGTTTTGGTCCGAGATTACGATGACACTTTTCTTCATCCGGCACTTTCGTCCTGCTAATACGCTTGAGGATTTTC
>DATANL010000603.1:0-4716 GCA_036266295.1 Pyrinomonadaceae bacterium
AGTGAGCCAATCTCAGCCCGCCCAAAGGCCAATTCGAGCGGATGTGGCGCGATGAAGTAACTCGCCAACACCAGGACCGGCGCGACAAACAAGGCAATCTGAATACAACTTCCCAAAGCGATGCCGACCGAAAGATCCATCTTGTTTTTACGGCCCATAGCGATGGCCGACCCGCTCTCAGCCGCGCCGCCGACAATGGCCACGAAGACAATTCCAATGAAGACCTGCGACATTCCGAGCGCCTTGCCCGTGCCTTCCGCAGCGCCGACGAGGATTTCGCTCATCCAGGCCGCACCTAAGGACGCCAGAATCAAAGTGATCACTGCGCGCGCCACGCTCCAATGCTCGTCGAGGTCATGACCGCTGTGCTCGCTCTCGACACTCGCGAAAGCATGTGGATGGGTTTTCAGCGAGAATAAAAGATAAAGACCATAGGCGACGAGCAACAGAATGGCGATGCCGATGTTGAGCATCTTCTCTTCGCGCAGCGGAGCGCCCTGAGTTGCAAACGCGCGATTGAAAGCGCTCGGCACCGTCATGCTGACGGCGGCGACAAACATCATGGTGCTGTAGGCGCGCGTCGCCACCGGATTGAATCGCTGTTCTTTAAATCGCAAACCGCCGAGCAGGAAAGCTACGCCCAAAGCCATCAGCAGGTTGGCCAGAATTGCGCCGGCCAATGAAGCGCGCACCATGTCCAGCAACCCGGCTTTCAACGCGACCAGCGCGATGATCAATTCCGGCGCGTTGCCAAACGTGGCGTTGAGCAATCCGCCAATCGCGTCGCCCGTCCGCGTCGACAGTTGTTCCGTCGAGGCCACAATCGTTGCCGCGATCGGCACGATTGCCAGCGCCGCGGAAAAGAACAGGACTGGAGCCGGAATGCTATGCACGTGTTCGAGCGCCACGGTGAACGGAATAAACAACAGGAACCAATTCATCGGCTTGCGCATAAAAGTCATCAGCGCATTGCTGGATGAGGGCGGCATCACTGCCTGGATCGTTGACATGACTACCTTTCCAATCTATGGCGACTGGCGCATAGACTTTTGAAGATCGACCATCGATTGTTGATTCACTTCCAGCAGGCCCCTGCCTGGCCGGTCGAGATCCGCGATCAAGGCGAACACGATCGCGAACGCGAATACCATCCCATAAACCGCGAGCGTGTGGCGCGTGCCGCTCATCCCTTCGTAATAACCGACGACTGACGTCGCGAATATCAGAAGCACGTAAAGGCCCAGCCAAATTGCTGCGGGAATGCGGTTGTATACGATCGCGGTCACGCGCTTTTCATGCAGCGCAAACACATCGTTCAGCGACGACATGAACAGCGAAGTCATAGGTGAGCGTTCCTTTTGCGCTGCCGCCACGGCTTCCGCCCAAAGCCGTCTGTGCAACTCCTCTGATTTTGCGATGGCCTGGGCAATCTGGCCGTTTTGGCTTGCGTTCACGCGAACATCCACGTATTCGCGCAAAAGGTTGCGCTCATTTGCGGCCATCGGTTCCGGCACCATCTGGGCCCGCAAATACGATGCGTTGATGGCATTGCTCTCGGCCAGGACCGCTTGCCGGCGCTCTTCGAAGCGCGAAGCGGCCGCGCCAAAAGTGAACGCCACCAGGAACGCGAGCAACCCGAGAGTTGCCGCGACGATCGGCGCCGCCGGCGCTTCGATGCGATCCTTTGCGCCGCGCTTGCGCCAATTGGCGATTCGATATCCCGCTTCGACGGCAAGAGCTCCGACGATTAAGGTGATCGGAATCAGAGTCCAAATCGGGAAGACGTCCAGCAATCCAGTTGCCTGCATGCTTTCTTAAGAGCGCGATCTTAAAAAATGAGAACGACGTTGTGCTTTAGTTTCAAATCGTTTCAGAACTAGACGGCGTTTAATCCTTCCGCTCTGAACAAATCACATGCTTTGTTGATCTGTTCCGGCGACGGTGCCTGGGTCTGCTCCAGTGTGTAATCGAGACCCAGCCGTTCCCACTTGTATTTGCCAAGTTGATGAAACGGTAGCACCTCGACGCGTTCGACGTTTCCCAAGCCGGCGGCAAACTTCGCCATCGCTTTAAGATCGTCTTCGTCATCGGTCAATCCGGGCACCAGCACGAACCGCAGCCAAACCGGTTGCTTGCGCGCGGCCAGGCGTTTGGCAAATTCAAGAGTCGGACCGATTTCTTTGCCGGTCACTTTTTGGTGGTGCTCGCCCCAGCTTTTCAAACCGAGCATCACCAAATCGACTGTGTCGAGGTCGTCATCAGTCAGCCGTTCTGACAGATATCCGTTCGTCTCGATGCAGGTGTGAACTTCCATCGCCCGGGCCGCGCGACAAAGCTTCACCACAAATCGATCTTGCATCAGCGGTTCACCGCCACTGATGGTGATGCCACCGCCCATCGCTTTCAGGCCGTGACGATATTTGTTCAGTCCCTCAATCGCGCGCTCGATGGTCACCGGCATGCCGTTCATCATGTTCCACGTGTCCGGGTTGTGGCAGTAAACACAGCGCCACTGACAGCCCGCGGTCCACGCGACCAGCCGCATGCCCGGCCCATCGACCGCCGAGCCGGTCGTAAAGGAATGAACGAACCCAAGGTCACCGGTTTTCAGCGCGTGCTTGACGGCTGATTCGGAAACGTCGCGGCTTTGATCGAGCCGCAGCTCGTACGGGCTGCTGCTTTCCAAAGGTAATTCTCGATCGGCTTGCGCTGTGCTCATGATGTGATTCGATCCGCCGCTGGCGAGTGACTAGTGACAAGTGACAAGTGACAAGTGACAAGTGACAAGTGACTAGTGACTAGTGACAGTGACTAGTGACAAGTGACGAGTAGTGCCGGCGTACCGACTTCAGTCGGGCTCTTTGCAGCGAAAATGAAGTTGGTACTCGCCTGTCATTAGCCGCCTCTGCTGTTGCTTGTTGCTTGTCACTCGTCACTCGTCACTCGCCACTCGCCACTCGTCAGTCGCCACTCGCCACTCGCCACTCGCCACTCGTCGCTCGTCGCTCGTCGCTCGTCACTTGTCACTCGTCACTCGTCACTCGTACTCGTCGCTCGTCGCTCGTCACTCGCCACTTGTCACTTGTCACTTGTCACTTGTCACTCGTCACTTGTCACTTGCCTAGCGGCCCTCCCTGACGGTCGGGCTTCCGACACACTGCCTTACGCTCCGTGGAAGGTGCGGTTAATGACGTCCATTTGCTGATCGCGCGTCAGGCGGACGAAGTTCACTGCGTACCCCGAGACCCGAATCGTCAGGCTCGGATATTTCTCCGGATGATCCATCGCATCAACCAGCATTTCCCGATTCAAGACATTGATGTTCATGTGATAGCCCGTGACGCCGAAGAAGGCGTCGAGCATCGCGCGCAGATTTGTGATTCGATCTGCCGCCACCCGCCCGAGACCCTCGGGAATCAGAGTGGTCGTCAGGGAAATGCCGTCGGCCGCATCGCGATAGGGAATCTTGGCGACGGACGCCGCGGACGCATGGATGCCGTGCGAGTCGCGGCCGTGCATCGGGTTTGCTCCGGGCGCGAAGGGTTCGCCGTGACGACGACCATCGGGTGTGTTGCCGGTGGCCTTGCCATAAACCACGTTCGAAGTGATCGTGAGAATCGACTGCGTATGAATCGCGTTGCGATATGTCGGATGCTTGCGCAGTTTGCCCATGAAGGTCGTAACCACCCAGGCTGCGAGATGATCTACGCGATTGTCGTTATTGCCGAACTTCGGAAAATCGCCTTCGATTTGATAGTCGGTGACCAGGCCGGTTTCATCGCGAATGACTTTCACCTTTGCGTGACGAATTGCCGAAAGACTGTCGGCGACGACCGACATGCCGGCCATCCCGAAGGCCATCGTGCGCACCGGGTTGTAATCGTGCAGCGCCATCTGCACACGCTCATACGCGTACTTGTCGTGCATGTAATGGATCACGTTCATGGCGTTGACATACACGCCGGCGAGCCAATCCATCATCTCTTCAAACTTGCCCAGCACGTCGTCGAAATCGAGATATTCGCCTTCGACCGCCGCAGATTTACGCGCGATTTGTTCGCCGGAAACTTCATCACGGCCGCCATTGATGGCGTAGAGCAGGCACTTGGCGAGGTTGGCGCGCGCGCCGAAGAACTGCATCTGCTTGCCCATCAGCATGGGCGAGACGCAACAGGCAACAGCGCCGTCGTCGCCCCACGCGCGGCGCATGATCTCGTCGCTTTCAAATTGAATTGAGCTGGTATCGATCGCGACTTTCGCGGCGAACGCGCGAAAACTGTCGGGTAGCCGCGGTGAATACCAGATGGTGAGATTCGGCTCGGGAGCCGGGCCCAGGTTGTAGAGCGTTTGCAGGTAGCGAAAGCTGGTCTTCGTCACCAGCGACCGCCCGTCATCGCCGACGCCGCCGATCGATTCCGTGACCCAGGTTGGATCGCCGGCGAAGAGCTCGTCGTATTCAGGTGTGCGCAGGAAACGAATGATGCGAAGCTTGATGACGAAGTCATCGATGATTTCCTGGACTTGTTCTTCTTTCAGCGCGCCGGAAACCATGTCGCGCTGAAAGTAGATGTCCAGGAATGTGGACGTGCGGCCCAGCGACATGGCCGCGCCGTTTCCTTCCTTGACCGCCGCCAGATAGGCAAGGTAAAGGAATTGGACCGCTTCTTTGGCTGTGGTCGCGGGCAGCGAAACGTCGAAGCCGTAACCCGCCGCCAT
>DATANL010000604.1:0-2777 GCA_036266295.1 Pyrinomonadaceae bacterium
AATCGTCATTGGAAATCTGTCAAGGTTGATTCGGTGGTTTTCGCGCAGATCGTCACAAAAAAGTGATAGACCGACCTCGTGTTTTCTGTTACATTTTCGGACTAAGCGTACCACCCCAAGAATTCCGCATCTTTGGCCGGAAATCTGTAAACCACACGGGTTTTCGCGACTATAGCTTATCAAGGGCGCATATCGGGAGACCGCTAGTTGACCACCGCGATCGAACAGACAGTCGAAACCTACGGGATCGAAAACTGGGGCGCAGGATACTTTGACGTTAATCGTAAAGGTAACCTCGTCGTGCGGCCGGCGGAAGGCGATCCCAGGGCGGCCGACCTCAAGGAAATCGTCGAAGATCTCGCGCGCCGGGGCATTACCGCTCCGTTGCTGCTGCGCTTCCCGCAACTGGTGGCGGCCCAGGTGCGCAAACTCCAACGTGCCTTCAGCCGCTCGATTCGCGAATTCGAATATCAGGGCGCGCACATGTGCGTCTATCCGATGAAGGTGAATCAGCAGCGCGCGGTGGTCGAGGAATATCTGCGCGAAGGATCGCGCTACGACTTTGGTCTGGAAGCAGGATCGAAAGCTGAGTTGTATGTGGCGATGGCGCTCGAGCAATCGGCGGATAGCTTGCTGGTGCTGAACGGTTTCAAGGACGGGGAATTTATTGAGCTGGCCTTCGCCTGCGCCAAATCAGGAAAACGCGTCGTCATCGTCGTTGAGAAACTGAGTGAGTTGGACCACATCCTGCGCATCGCGGAAACGCACGAAGGCAACCCGCCGATGATCGGTATGCGCGTGAAGCTCTACTCGAAAGGCTCAGGCCGTTGGGAGAAGTCGGGCGGCGAGGCCGCCAAGTTTGGTTTGACGACGACCGAGCTGCTCGAAATTATCAACCGTCTGAAAGAGGCGGGCCGCATCGACATGCTGCGGCTGCTGCACTTTCACATCGGCTCGCAGCTTACCGACATCAAGCGCATCAAGAACGCGATGAAGGAAGCCGCGCGGGTCTATGCCAAGGTCCACCAGATGAAAGTGCCGATCGATTTACTCGACGTGGGCGGTGGCATGGCGGTCGATTATGATGGCTCGAAGACGGCGTTTGATTCGTCCGCGAACTACACAGCGCAGGAGTTTGCCAACGACGTCATCTACACCATCAAGCAGGTCTGTGATGATGAGAACGTCCCGCATCCGACCATCATTCAGGAATCAGGCCGCTTTCTCTCGGCGTATCACGCAATCCTGGTGACAAATGTTCTGGAAGAAATTGAAACCGTCGTTGAAGACATCACTCCGATCGAACTCGATGAAGACGATCCACAGGTGGTGATCGAGTTAAGCGAGTTGCGCGAGGCAATCACCATCAAGAATCATCGCGAGTACTATCACGACGCGCTCGAGCACCGCGAAGAATTATTCACTCTCTTCAATCTCGGTTTGATCTCGCTGGAGGATCGCGCCAAAGGCGAAGTGCTTTTCTGGGACGTTTGCGAACGCGCCGATCGTTATGCGCAACATTCCAAGTACGTGCCGGAAGAATTCGGTGAACTCCGCAAGCTCCTGTGCGCGAAGTACCTCGCCAATTTTTCGGTCTTTCGATCGGTCCCGGACCATTGGGCGCTCGGTCAGTTGTTCCCGATCGTTCCGATTCAAAGCCTCAACAAAACCCCGACTGAATTTGCCACGCTTTGCGACATCACCTGCGACTCAGACGGCGTGGTGGACAAGTTCGTCGACCTGCACGACGTCAAGCAGGTACTTGAACTACACAAGATTGACCCGGACGAGCCTTACTATCTGGCCTTCATGCTCGTCGGCGCTTATCAGGAAGTGATGGGGAACAATCACAACCTGTTCGGCGCGCCCAATGAAGCGCAGATTCACATCGACGAAGAAGGCTATCTGATCAAGAAGGTCATTCGCGGCACGACTGTCGGTGAAGCCGCGGGCCGCGCCAGATATGAACGCAGCCTGTTGCACGACGGATTTCGCCGCCAGGTTACGCAGCGAATCAAGGACGGGGAATTGACCGAAGCCGAAGGCGCAGAGCTGGTGAACTTTTACGAATCGCGTTACGACGCCTACACCTACATTGCAGTTAATGGTAACCAGAAGCGGGACCGGAGGCGTCATGATGATTGATCAATCAAATTTGCCACAGAGGCCGGAGAGGCGCGGGATTGGCGGAAAAGTTTGAGAGCGAATTTCTTAATGTTGCTCTGCGGCCTCCGTACTCAGTGGCTCGTCTATTAACAAGGCAGGAACCTTATGGTGACACAGCGAAAACCGAAACCGAGCAAATACTTAACGATTCCCACGCGACCTGTGCAGGTCGATCGCGACCGCTCCGTGGCCGGTCTTCTCGAAAAAATGGAGGGCACCGGGTTCGGCGGCCGGCAGTTGGCCGAGTCACATCGGATTTGGCTCGACATGCTCGGCGACAACACCACCATCACGATGGCGGCGTCCGGCGCGCTCATTCCCGCCGGCATGCGACGTCTGCTGGCCTATGTGGTCAAGAATCGTTTCGTCGACGTGCTGGTGTTGTCTGGCTCGGTCATCTTTCATGATTTGCACGAGACGCTCGGGCGTCATCATTTTCAGGCCCATCCGAATATGACCGATGCAGAGCTCGAGGCTTCGCAGATCAATCGCATGTGGGACCTGCTGGCCAGTGAAGAGGAATACCACGAAGCTGAAGAATGGGTCGGCGGTTTCGCCAGCCAGCTCGATCAGACGCGGCCTTACTCGACGCGCGAGTTCCTGCATCTGCT
>DATANL010000605.1:0-2680 GCA_036266295.1 Pyrinomonadaceae bacterium
CAGGCAGGTCGAGGCCTTCACGCAGGAGATTGATCCCGACCAGCACATCGAATTCACCACGACGCAGGTCGCGCAGAATCTTGATGCGTTCCAAAGTCTCGATGTCCGAATGCAGATAACGCACGCGGACGTCGACTTCGGTGAAGTACTCAGTCAGATCTTCGGCCATCTTCTTGGTGAGTGTGGTGACCAACACGCGCTCGTTCCGCTCGGCGCGCAGACGGCACTCGCCCAGCAGATGATCAATCTGACCTTTGACCGGCTTCACTTCGACTTCGGGATCCATCAAGCCGGTGGGCCGGATGATCTGCTCGACTACTTCGCCGCTTGCTTTGGTCAGCTCATACGGACCCGGCGTGGCCGAGACGTAGATGCGTTGGCCCACCCGCTCTTCGAACTCGTCAAAGTTGAGCGGCCGATTATCCAGCGCCGAGGGCAAACGAAAACCATATTCCACCAGAGTCTTTTTGCGTGACTGATCGCCGAAGAACATGCCGCGCACCTGCGGAATTGTCTGATGCGACTCGTCGATGATCACCATCGTGTCGCGGGGCAGGTAATCAAGCAGGGTCGGCGGCGGCTCGCCTTCTTTTTTGCCCGTGAGATGACGGGAATAGTTCTCGACGCCGCGACAGAAGCCCATCTCTTTCAGCATCTCGAGATCGAACATCGTGCGCTGATGCAGGCGCTGTGCTTCGAGCAACTTTCCTTCTTCGATCAACTTCGGCTCCCACCACTCGAGCTCCTGCTTGATAGATTTGATCGCACGCTTGAGCGTGGTGCGCGGCATCACGTAATGAGACTTTGGATAGAGCGGCACGCGCGCCGTGTGCTTCTGTTTCACTTCACCCAGCAGCGGATCGATCGTGGAGATTGAATCTATTTCGTCGCCCCACAATTCGATCCGATAGGCTTCATCCTGATAACTCGGATAAACCTCGACCACATCGCCGCGCACGCGAAAGCTGCCGCGTTTGAAATCGATGTCATTGCGCTCGTACTGCAATTCGACGAGTCTTTGCAGCAAGGCGTCGCGCGCGATGCGCATTCCGGGTTCGAGAAACACCAGCATGCCGTAGTAGGCATCCGGATCGCCCAGGCCGTAAATGCAGGAAACGCTGGCCACGACGATCACGTCCCGTCGCTCAAACAGCGCGCGCGTCGCGGACATGCGCAGCCGATCGATGTCCTCGTTAACGATCGCGTCCTTTTCAATGTAGGTGTCCGACGCCGGAACGTAAGCTTCAGGCTGGTAGTAGTCGTAGTACGAAACGAAGTATTCGACCGAGTTCTCGGGAAACAGCGAGCGAAATTCCTGATAGAGCTGCGCGGCGAGAGTCTTGTTGTGCGCGATGACCAGGGTGGGTCTCTGCGTCTCTGCGATCACGCTGGCGACAGTGAATGTCTTGCCGCTGCCGGTGATGCCCAGCAGCACCTGGTCTTTGGCGCCGTCGCGAATCCCGCGCGTTAAAGCCGCAATCGCCTGCGGTTGGTCACCACAGGGACGATAGTCCGATTTCAGGTTGAAGGGCATAAAGAGAAATAGTAAATCGTGAATCGTGAATGAACAAACCTAAAGCAAAAGGCGCAGAGGGTTGACTCTGCGCCTGCAAAAAAGTCCGTGTGGTCCCGGTTAGTTGGTGTCCGCTGATTGACTCGTGATTTGGTAGATGGCTTCCATCACGGCCGAACGAACTTCCGCGGGCAGCGAGCCACGAACGGCCATGCGGCGAAAAGCCGACAAAACTTCCGGTTGTCCGCTCAAAGCCAGCAGCTTGATTACCGCGAGCCGGACTTCGGCGTTCGGATGCTCTTCGATCGCGCGCATCAAAGGCCGCACCTCGCCGGCCTTGGACATCAGAAACAGCAGAGAGAACGCGTCGTAAGTTTTGTCGCGACTTTCGCCGGTAAGATTGCTGATCGCTTCATTCGCGAGACCGGATGATGAAATAGCGGTGCCGATGGACCGGCGCCGATCGGGTTCAGCTTCGCGCAGCGCGCGCGTGAATGCCGCGGCGCGATCATCCTGCAGGTCGAACAGGGCGCGTGCGGCAGAGCTGCGGACCTCAGGTGACGGGTCGTCGAAAGCCTCAGTGATTCGGTGATAGGCTTGTTCGCCTCCGAGGCGCGGCAACTCGGCGACGGCCGATGCCCGCGTCGCAGCGTTGTTGCTGCGCAGTGCCTGCTTGACGTCTGAAGTCAGGTCAAACGATTCCGGCTCGTCGGGTACGCTAACCGCGCGAAATTCGCTTTCGTTGTCAGACGCGGGCGCAAACGGCTCCTGAAAAATTGATTGCTTATTCGGTTCCGGCGCGGTTGGGATTTCGACTTCAGATTCGAACCAAGGGGCAATCTCCCGCGCCTCAGGCTTGTCCGTGTCCGAAGTCCCCCCGTTTGATTCGTGATTGAGCGGAGGATTTGAGGCTGCGGTCTTTGCCGCCGCCTCAGCTAACATTTCTTCACGCCGGCGCGCCTCTTCATCGCGACGCCGTTCTTCGTCCTCGGCGCGCAGTTTCGCTTCGATCTCGGCGCGAATGCGAGCTTCAAGATCCGCGCGCTCAAATCTTTCGGCTTCCTGACGTTGACGCTCAGCTTCCTCAGCGCGGAGCCGCGCTTGATTTTCCGACTGGCGGCGCGCCTCTTCCTCTGCCTGAAGACGCGCGGTTTCTTCAGCCTCACG
>DATANL010000606.1:0-2704 GCA_036266295.1 Pyrinomonadaceae bacterium
CCCGGTAGCCAGCGGGGCAGCGGCACGTACTCGCCAAACGGCATCAGGCGGATTTTATCATAACGCGCCGACATTTCACCCTTTTCATTTACTAAGATGGCAGAATTCTGATCGCCCCCGTTTTTTGCGGGTTCCAGCGAGTTCAGCAGTACTGATGTGTGATTCGTTCGCGCGAATTCACCGATGACTTGCCGAAGATGCGGATCACGCGAATAGCTGAAATTCATCGGCGACTCAGGCCAGATCACCAGCCGGGTCCAATAGCTTTCTGTTGACGCGTTACTCAGCGCCTGCCTGCTCAATCTGATGTGCCGATTTAGGAGATCGTCCATCGACGTGTTGTCTCCCGCATCAACGGGCACATTTGGCTGGATGCCCGCTACGAAGGTGCTCGACGCGTCGCTCGAGGCCGGTTCCGACATTAATTGTCCAAAGGCAGCGATTATGAGGACGAGAGGCGCGAGCAGGAAAACCGCTGCAGTCAATATTGAGATTACGTCTCGTCGCAGGATTAATAGGCACACAGAGGCGTTAGGACTGACGAGCATCGCACTAACGAGGTAAACCCCGCCCCACCTTGCCGGCAGAATGATGAGTGGATGAAACGCCTGCGAATATCCGAGTGCGTTCCATAACTGCCCGGTGACCAGATAGCGCAAGTATTCAAATGAACTCCATATGAGTGGCGCGAGGATTATCGCCCGAGGTCCAAAGCGTCGGACGATCTGCGGCAAAGATGCGCAGGCTGCGGCGGGAAACAGGGCGACCAGCATGATCGGTATTAGCAAAAGCGGATAAGCCAGCCACCAGCGAAACGCTGCGTAATGAATCATCGGATAAGTCAGCCACCAGCACGTGCCGTAAAAGAAAATCGTCCCCCACAACCAACCTGCCACGAAAGCTTTTCGGGAATTCGCCGTGCGCGTGACGACTATCAACAACGGAACCAGGCTGACCCAGGCGAGAAACCACAGATCGAAATTTGGAAATGACAGGACGGTCAGAATGGCCGATCCTGTGACCAATGATGCTTCGGCGGGACTGATGAGACTGAAAGTGATTCCGCGCCGCAGTGACGGGCGCGTTGGTTGGCGCGTGATGGGCGCGTCATTCACGGCGCGAGTGTAGCAGCATCGCTTTGCAGTCCTAAGCGCGGGCCGGATCCGATTCTGGAATAATGGAAGCCAGGAGCGGCGTCCAAAAAAATTTTCTGGAAACCATCAGCGGGGTCGGCTTCGATAACGCATTTGAGCAGTCAACTTACAAATCGCGGCACGTCAGAGTGACAAAATTCGTCTTTTTGACAGTCCGTGTGATTGAAAGAGATCCGGGTTAATCAGGTTGACGTGACCGATAGGAAAAATGCGAGAAAGACTGGGGACTCGCGCCGTATTCAGAATTTCTCGGGTTTTGTTTGAATGGGCCCTAAATGCGGGAGGACCCAGCCATTTCTGACTGGGTCCCATTTCGGGGGGATTAAACTGAAGGATCGCTCGGCGGGCGGCTGGCGCAGCGGCTTGCAGCGCTCAGAGATGAGTTGGCGGCGGGGGCACGTTTGTTTGCGTGCTTGCCGTCTTGCTCTTCAGCACTTGCCGTGCCAAGCGATCGTTGATTTCGGAATTCGGATTTCGGATTGACCTTGTTGTACGGATGGACTTCCTGAATCAGCAATCGGAAATCCGCATTCCGCAATCTGCATTCACGGCTTGCCGCCCATGGTCACTTGTCTCTGGAGAGCCATGGCTTCCTGGTTATTGGGATCGATGGCGATGGCACTGGTCGCGTACTTCCGCGCTTCGTTCAGATCTCCTCTTTCCAGAAAAATACGACCCAAAAGGATGTGGGCGTCAATCAAAGGATGAGTGGCTTCCCAAAAAATCGCAGTCTTGAGGGACGCGATGGCGGCGGCCTGATCGCCACGACGTTGGTTAATGCGGCCGATTATCAGAAAAGCTTCGGCGTTGGTGGGCTCGACATTCAGAAGTTTTCTAACCTCGGCCAAAGCTTCATCGTCCCGGCCTTGCTGAAAGAGATCGCGAACCTTGACCAGCTGTTCCTGCGCCACGTTGGCGTTGGCCGCTTCAATCTGCCGAATGCGACTTAGGTCAGACACGTCAACTTGATTCAAGACGTCGCGCGAGCGGAGATTGAGGTTCCCAATCGATTGCGACTTCTGCCATTCCGACTCCCATTTTCCATATTGACCGGGCAGGTTTTTGCGCGCCAGGTTATCGGCGGCGGTGGCGGCCTCGGGTTGATTCGCGCGGGTCTGTACCTTCGCCAAAAGGAAATAAGCTTCGCCGTCTTTTTGATTTGCGGCGATGACTTTTTCCAGACGCGCGGCCGCGTCCGCATACTTCTCGTTCAGGAAAAGCGCGTAGCCGAGATTGAAAAGCACCGTCGTGTCATCCGGCGAAGAATCGGCCGCGCGCGACAAGAGAGTGATGCCCTGATTCAAAAGTCGCGTGCGCTCTTCCGGTTTCTTTTCATTGCGCGCGGCTTCGACTGAGACGGCGCCGGCGTTGTTGTAGACGCCGACCAAAGGCATCGCCTTTTCATCGGCCAAAGGTGTCAGCGTGGTGACGGCGTGGGCCAAGTCACCAGTTTTCCAGTAGGCGAGTCCCGCATAAAACTGCGCTTCGTTGTAGTGAGGGTCTTTTTTCTGCAGCATCATGAAATACTCGATTGCTTCTTTCCATTGGGC
>DATANL010000607.1:0-1839 GCA_036266295.1 Pyrinomonadaceae bacterium
GAAGGCTGATTGCCACGGGGAAAACGAATCATTCGTTAAGGGCTCCTTTGAAATATCAAGTGACTAGTTCGGGCGTATGATACTTCACGAGCGTTTTCTCCGGTGAGAAATCTTTCCGATACTTCATTCATCGGTTTGGCAAGCTTCGGCGCGCACGTCTATACTCCAGGTCGCGCTTCACACAGCGCATCGAATTTGCGAATTGACTCACCAACAAATGAACGCGGGCCGTTGAATGGAAGTAATTTCAGGTTTGCGATCGTCGCCAGCCGCTGGAATGACTCGCTCGTGTCGCGCCTGGTCGACGGCGCGCTCGAAGCATTGCGCGAACTCTCGGTCAAAGACGACGCGATCGCGGTCTATCGCGTGCCCGGTTCTTTTGAGCTGCCACTCTGCGCGCTCAAGGCGGCGCAGTCGAAGAAGTTCGACGCGGTAATTTGTCTCGGCGTAATTATTCGGGGCGACACGCCCCACTTTGATTACGTCGCCGCCGAAACCGCGCGGGGCATTACCGACGTTAATTTGAGAACCGGAGTGCCGGCTTTATTCGGCATCATCACCGCGAATACCGTCGAGCAGGCAAACGCGCGCGCTGGCGCAAGGCATGACAACAAAGGATACGAAGCGGCGCTGGCGGCGGTCGAGGTTGTGAATTTGTACAGAGAATGTTTTCATAGTGATGAGTAATGAGTCATGAGTAATGCGTTGAGATTTCGGTTCGGTCTAAAGCCAAAGCGGGCGAGCGCATCGCTCATCACTCATCACCCATCATTCGTTACTTATCACGGTTTTTATGGGTTCTCGTCGTAAGGCGCGCGAATGCGCCTTGCAAATGCTCTTTGCGGCTGACGTGGCTGGGACGCGCGGAGACCAACTCGCGCGGATGTTCTGGTCTGAGCTGTCCGATGGCGATGTGGAACCGGGGGCGCAGGAATTTGCCACCGCGCTGGCGATGGGCGCGCTCGCCCATCTCGATGAAGTCGACGAGAAGATCAAATCGCGCGCTGAACACTGGCGCATCTCGCGCATGGCGCTGGTCGATCGCAACCTGCTGCGGCTGGCCGTCTATGAATTTCTCCACGAGCCGACACCTCGCACTGTAATAATCAACGAAGCCCTCGAGATCGCCCGCCGCTTTTCTACCTGGGAAGCTACCCAATTCATCAATGGAATCCTCGACGCCATCAAACGCGACATCGATCGTGATTCGCCCGAGCCGGAATCAAATACCGAGCCGGCCGTCGAAGAATAATCAAGGCCGACAGTCGTTTTGAGCTAAACTGCTATTGCAATGACTGACGAGCAGCGCCTTTTTCTCGACGATGCCAACGAGATTGTCGAGAGACTGTATAGCGACCTCAAGCAACTGCGTGCGGTTCGGCTGCAGGGGAAGCGGCGCCGGCAGCTCGCGGCGCAGATTTTTCGTCGCGTCCACACTTTAAAAGGCTCCGCTGCGAGTTTCGGGTTCGACAGCGTCAGCGAAATTGCGCATCAGTTCGAAGCCGTCCTCGATGGCATGAGGTTGGGCCGGCTCTTGCTGGCCGATGACGTGCTGGATGTTTTCGAAGCTGCGGTCAGCTCAATCGATCGCGCGTTGCAAGCGCCTCATGAAAAATCAGTCCAACAACAGAATGAGATCGTGCAACAACTGGCGCGATATGCGACCTCGACCAGGACCCAGGGAATCGCCACCGGCCTGCGCGCCGCTTTGCCGCCCGACATCGCCTCTTCTTTAAGTGAATACGATCTGCAACACGCACGCGAAGCCGTCCGCGAAGGCGCAAAACTCTTCGTCGTGGCGGCAGCATTTGCCATCGAAACATTCGATCGAAACTTTCG
>DATANL010000608.1:0-7911 GCA_036266295.1 Pyrinomonadaceae bacterium
CAAACCGCCGGGTGAGTTCGGCACGTCGGGCATGTCGCCGCCACGAACATACGAGTGGCCGATGGAAATCTCTGCACCCATCATGTCCATCAGGTAATTCAAATCGGCGCGGTGCATCACGTAAGGAAGCATCGCGGCATACATCTCTTTGTCCTTGTTCCAATCGGTGCCGTGCATGTTGGGCACGTAGAGATAGTCACGCTGGTTGCGCCACATCTCATTGAAGATCTGTTTGAATTCTTCTTTTGGTTCGAGGTAGGTGCGCAGCGTGAAGTTCACACGGCCGGTGCCGGGTTGCGGTGGATTGCGGTCCGCATCGACGATGAAAAGGTTCGGGTTCGGTGCGCGACCGGCGCCTCCCCCACCGGGGCCGCCCTGACCGCCACCACCGGCGCCGCGATAAACCAACTTGCGGCCATCGGCGCTGACATCGTAATCAGCAACTCCGTTCACGAAGACCGCAGCACGACGATCGCAGAGACGATAACGCATCAGTTCGCTGCCGCCGCCTTGTCCACCGCCACCGCCGCCGCCACCGGCTGCTTGTCCGGCTTGCAAGTAATAGACAGTTCCATCTGCGCCGGAACGGAGCGCCGAGTATTGCCGTTCCGGGACTCCCGGCACCGCGATAATGCGCTTCGACAATCCATCAAAGTCGACTTGCACGCTTACTGGTTGGCGCGGGCCGCGCGGACCCTGCGGTTGATCTCCCGCTGCCGCCGCGTCGCCGCCTCCTCCGCCGCCACCTGCCGGCGCATCGCCCACGCATTGGCCGGGCACGGTGCGGCGTCCGGTGCCGACACCGCGGTCCTCATCGCTTTCAGGAAGCAACGGACTCGAATCGCCTTTCTTCAGAACTGCGAGATACAAACCAAACGTCTCGTTATGATCATAGGAAGTCATGTCGAGCCACTGCGACCGCAAACCAAAATCGGTCGAAGCCAGGAACCATAAATATTTTCCGCTGGCGTCGAATACCGGCCACACCGCATCGGCGAGCCCGTCGGTGACTTGCCTGGTCTCTCCCGTCTCGGCGTTGCTGACGAAGATGGCGTGATAGAGCGAACGCAGGCGGCTGGAGTAAGCGACCCACTTCGAGTCCGGACTCCAGACCGGATTGAGCGTGCGTTGCGGCACCATCCACGGATCGTTGCCGACGACCTTTGCCTTGCCGGTCGCGACGTCCAGCACCCAAACGTGCAGTCCGGTGTCCGTGAATAAAAGCTTCTTTGAATCCGGGGACCATGAAGGCGTGTAGTAATGCGTCGGCTTATCGAGCGCGATTTCGCGCGGCGGCGTCAGGCCATCCTGCGCTTCCAGGTACAAACGATATTCGCCTGAGCGATCGCTGAAATAAGAAATCCATTTTCCGTCGGGCGACCAGGCGGGATCGCGTTCCGCCGATGAACTTGAGTTAGTGAGATTGCGAACGTCGCCCTTCTCAGCGGGAATCGTAAAGATTTCGCCGCGCGCTTCGACGACGATGCGTTTGCCCGTGGGCGACAACGCCATGTTTGAGAGGCGATTGCTGACATCTTCCCAACGCGGCATCATCCAGGGAAAGTCGCCGGTGGCCGTAATGTTGACGAGATGTTCCTTGCCGCTCCGGGGATCGAGTTCGTGAATGTAGCCGGCTTGTTCGAAAACGATCGCGCCCGCGCCTGAGTCCATCGTCTTGACGTCGTAGTCGGTGAATTTCGTCACCTGGGCCAGCTTTTTACTTTTGGTGTCGTAGCTGAAGACATTTTCGACGCCATCGCGATCAGAGATGAAGAAAACCGTGTCACCGGACCAGACCGGATCGATGTCCTTTGAATCAGTCCATGGAGGCGATACGAGGTCGTAGGTTTTCATATCGACAATCCAGATGGGCCGGTTCTGGCCGCCGCGATAGTTGCGCCGCTCATCGTCCCAAGAGTTGTTCATGCGATAAGCGATGCGCGATCCATCGGCTGAAATTTTTCCCTGGAAGCCGCGCGGTATCGGCATCGGTTCTTCGACACCGCCTTCGACCGGCACCGTCCAGAAGCGCGGCGCGCCACTGGGCGACCAGGTCGCGCGAGTCGACGAGAACATGATCGACTTGCCGTCCGGCGTCCATCCCTGAACTGAGTCACCGCCCGGATGCCACGTCAAACGTTTCGGCTCGCCGCCTTCGGCCGGAACCACGTAGACATCCAGATTGCCGGCATACTCGCCGCTAAACGCGATCAATTTTCCGTCCGGTGAAAAATGCGGATTCGAAGTCTGGCCCTGAAACGTGGTAATGCGCCGCGCCATCCCGCCCGCGCGCGGCACCGTCCAGATGTTCTGCGCATAGGCAAAAGCAATCTGCGTCGCGCTCACGGTCGGGGTGCGCAGCATGCGCGTCCCGTTTTCGCCGTTGGCGTGGGCCGTCTGATGAAATGATTTGAATCCTACAAACGCGATTGCGATCAATGCGATCAGTAAGAAGGATGAGCGGCGAACGAACTTCTCCGCTGGGGTGCGCTGCGATGACATGGATTTTCCTCCAGAAAAGTGGACGGTCTGCGGGCCTCTTTTAGCACGAAGCGGGTTGCAGAGCAAAGCGGGTGGGTAACGTGATTTGAGTTACTCGAGTTGGATCATCGCCGCCAGCGAGCCATCGACACTGGTGATGCGCGATAAGTGGCCGCGGCCGCTGGTATTCTCGACGAGTATCACGCTGCCAATCGCGAATCGTCGCGACTCGCCGTCAGACACCGTGACTTCCCATTCGCCGATTAAGCAAATAAACAACGTGCGTGTCGATGAAGTATGCCAGTCGCTGGTCCAACCGGCCGGCGCTTCCATAAACCTCATGCTGCTGGCGTTCGTAATAGCCGAGAGATTCAAAGGCGGCCCGGCGTCCATGTAATCAACCGAGGCGAAATTAACCTGGACATCGTCGAAATGCGATTCGCCTGACCAATCGGAATACAATCGAGTGAAGGTAAACATGATTAAGAACGGGGGCGCACTGGCTGTATAATCCAACGCCGAATCAGAATCAACCTCGAGAACGGAGTCCGCGATGCCTAAGCCAAATCAAATCGACGTTCAGTCCGGCGACAATCTGCTGCTGGTCGGCACAATACAGGGCGCATTTGTTTTTCGCGCCGACGCTGAGCGGACCGACTGGTCTGAAGCGGGCCCCTATTTTCCGGGACGCAGCGTTTACGCTTTTGGTTACGACGGACGCAACGGGCGGCAGAAGCTCTGGGCCGCCGTGAATAGTTCGTATTGGGGATCGTTTCTGAGTTCGTCGAATGATTTTGGCAAAACGTGGAGCGATCCCGAAAGCTACAACATTAAATTTCCGGAAGGCTCGGAAGTTTCGCTCAAAAAGATCTGGCAGATCGTCAACGATCCGCATGACGCGGACACACTCTACTGCGGTGTCGAGCCGGCAGCCCTGTTCAAGTCGACGGACGCCGGATCGACGTGGTCGCTGGAACGAGGCTTATTCGATCATCCGCACCGAACGCAGTGGATGCCGGGCGGCGGCGGCCTGTGTCTGCATACGATCCTGCCTGATCCGACGAACAAAGATCGTATGTGGATTGCGATTTCGACTGGCGGCGTTTATCGCACTGAAGACGGCGGAAAAAATTGGGAGCCGCGGAACAAAGGAATCTGTGCGCGGTTCATGCCGCCGGATCAGCAGTATCCAGAATGGGGCCAGTGCGTGCACAAAGTCGTGTTTCATTCATCGAACCCCGACCGCATGTTCCTGCAGCATCACTGGGGCGTCTATCGCAGCGAGGACGCCGGTAATTCGTGGCAGGACATCGGCAAAGGCCTGCCGTCCGATTTTGGTTTTGCGATGGAGATGGATCCGAACGACGCGAACACTGTCTACATCATCCCGATCGAGTCGGATGAGTTTCGCTGCACGCCGGAAGCGAAGTTGCGGGTCTATTGCACCAAAGACGGAGGCGAGTCGTGGCACGCTTTGACGAAAGGTCTGCCCCAGGAGGACGCGCTGGAAACCATTCTGCGTGACAACCTGGACGCCGACAGCCACAGTCCGACGGGTCTCTATTTCGGCACGCGCAACGGCAAGTTGTTCGGTTCGACAGACGCTGGTGAATCGTGGACGTTGATTCGCGACGGGCTGCCGCCCATCACTTGCGTGAAGACGGCGACCGTTAATTAACAATTCTTTACATCGCCAATTGCGCGCGCCGTGCTGCGTTGCGCGCGATGTCGCTGAGCAATATTGGAGAGATTATGAAGACCAGGATTATCCTAATCACACTCATCGTGTTCCTCGCCTCGGGATTCGTTTTCGCGCAAGAGCACAAGATGGTGAAGTTTCAGATGGCCATCATGAAGCGAGGTCCGAAGTGGGACGCGACGGCTGAGGCTCAAAGAAATCAGATTCTTCACCAGCATCTGCGGAACGTCATTGCCATGTTGCAATCGGGAAAAGCAGTGGCCGCTGGACCATTCGGCGGCGAGTCCGAGGTGCGCGGACTTTTCATTTTGCGGGCCGCCTCGCCCGAAGAAGCGAAGACCTGGGTTGACGCTGACCCGGCCGTGAAAGCGGGACTGCTGGTTGGCGAGATGCACCCTTGGCTCTCAGAAGACATCTTTGGTAAGGCCAGCATGCCGCTGGATATGAAGACGGTTTACTTCGGGTTTTTGAAAAAAGGTCCGAACCGAAAAGCGGGAGACGATCAGACACCTGAAGTGCAGGAACTACAGAAAGCTCACATCGCGAACATCGTGCGGCTCGGCGGCACAAAGAAATTGGTGATGGCGGGTCCGTTCGACGAGGACGGAGACTTGCGCGGCGTTTTTGTCTTTCGAGTTGATTCGTTGAAGGAAGCGCAGGAGCTGGCGGCCACGGATCCGATGATCAAGATCGACCGGTTGAGAATCGAATTGTATCCGTGGCAGGTTTTCGTAGGTGTGATTCCGTAACACCGGAACGCACGCATCCCTGGGTGCGGTGCGCCGGCATCCTTGCCGGCTCTCGATGAAAAAGGCGAACAGGATGCTCGCGAACCGCACGCGGGATGCGTGCGCTCCGGTGCGCTCCTATCGATAAATTCCCATCAACTGAGCTTGCCCGACAATGTGACCTTCCGCTGCTTTTTCTACCTCAGATTTCGTCGCGCCGGCTTTCAGCGACAGTTCACCGTCGATGGCGTAGATCTTGAAAAAGTATCGATGCGTGCCTGAAGGCGGACAAGGGCCGCCATAACCGATTTTCTGAAAATCGTTCTTGCCTTGAAGCCCTCCGCCTGCGACGTCTTCTGTCGCAGGGACATTCTCAACCATTCCCAAAGTGTCAGCCGGTAGATTGAAGATCACCCAATGGACCCAGATTCCGGCAGGCGCATCGGGGTCATCAGCGATGATGGTGATTGTCTTTGCCGATTTTGGTAGCCCAGTCCATTCCAGTGGCGGCGAAATATTTATCCCATCGCACGTGTACTGACGCGGAATAGTTTGGCCTTCGGTGAACGCGCGACTCACGAGCTTGATTCCGGGCGTGGCGGATTGAGTTGCTTGCGTGCCCGGCGGATTCGATGTCGTCGCGGGCGGCTGTTTCGCGCAGGCCACCGCGAACATCATTATTGCCGCCATCGCAAAAGCTTTCATCGTTTGACAGGTGAACGGAAATTAATGCAAAGGGGTAGGGCTCGGGTTAATCTCCATGCCCTTTTGCACAATCTTCACCACTTCCTCGTGCGGCATCGACAGCTTGAAGATGACCTTGCTGCCTTCAGCGGACACCTTCGTATTTTTCAGCAAAATTTCTTCGTCGTGGCCTTTTCGCGACGCCGTGCCGGCCAGCAACAGGATGCCGAAACCGCGCGCCAGCTTGTTGGCGCTGTCGGGCGAACTTACCTCTGAATCAACAGTCGCTGAAACGTCGGCGCCGTCCTGCTTGATCGTGAAGATAACTTTGGTGTTGGGTTTGTCCTCGTTGATTTTCTTCAGATACGAGAGCACCCCGCTATCGTTCATCGCAGACACGAGTTCCTTGCCGAGATCGATCAGGACCTCATCGCCCGATTTTTGGGTGACCGTCGGCTTGACGAGTTTGCCGTTGCTATCCAGCGTGGTCTCGATCGTGATCTCAAATGCCTTGTTGAAATCGAGCTTGCCGCCATCACGTAAATCGGTCGCGTACATGGCGAGCGCTTTGAACGGGGCCTTGTTGATCTCGTTTTCTGCCGGCAACTCGATTCCGGTTTTCTTCGACGCGGCTTCCAAATCCTTCTGCGCCTGATCGACTGACTTGTCTGGCGGAGTCCCGGTCGCCGCCGCCTTCGGGTCAGTGTTCTTGCCATTTGATTTGCCGCCGCGATTGTTGCCGGCAATCAGCGGCAGCGGAGTCGGACTCGGCGATGGTGTGAGCGACGGCGAGGGTGACACATCGGGCCTCGGGGTCGCAGCATAGCGCGTCGGCGAAAAAGGCATTACCGGATATTCCGGTAGCGGCGGCAGGCCCTGCTGGTCCATCGCCCAGTAACCCTCGGGGTAGTGAAACTTTTGATTGCTGAAGTCGATGATGTCCGCGTCGTCAATGTCCGTGTGCACGTACGGCTTGTCGACAAAGCCGGCGTCGCGAAACATCGCGGTGATGCTGAATGCATCGCGCACGGGCGGGATGAGCAAAACCAGGGCGACCAGAAACAGATGCCAGGCTCCCGAGCCGGCGACCAGCCAGGATATTTTTCGCCAGAAGGGATCGCGATTTACTTCGTAATGCTCGAACAAACCGCCGGTATCAGCAAAATTGAACATTTGACTCACGCGTTGTGGTGCTCACTTTGACGCCAATCATGGCCGGGACGTTGCGATCTCTGCGGCATGGTTTTCGTCGAAACGATAGTAAGTCAGCCAAAGTTTCGTCGCAACCACGTCACCAAAAGACGAAATAATCGTGATGAGAGTCGCGGCCGTCGCGTATGTCGCAGGCGAAGCTTGGCCTACAATGCACGTGTGAGGAGATCGGACCGATTCCATGACGCGCGGCGCGAGGGCAGGCGACGACATCACGCAGCGCCCGCGACGCGGACGAGCGACCAAAGTTCGCCCCCTCGCAAGACGGGCGGCTCAAGTCGTGAATTGCGAGAATTGCTGGCCGGCATTGGTGCTCCGAAGCCGGCGCCGTTTACTCCCGATCCGTTTCAACTTGAAGCTCTGGCCGCGCTCGAATCCGAAGATGTCCTGGTGACCGCGCCGACCGGGAGCGGCAAGACGTGGATTGCCCGGGAAGAAATTCGCAGACTGCTCGAAGCCGGCAAACGCGCATGGTACACAACGCCCTTAAAGGCGTTGACTAATTCAAAGTATGCCGAGTTCAGCGAAGAATTCGGCGACTCGAGTGTCGGGATCCTGACCGGCGATCGCAAAGAGAATTCAGATGCGCCGCTGATCGTCGGCACCACCGAGATTTACCGGAACCAGCTCTTCGACGCGTTGCGCGGAGGCCAGGAAGTGGGGACCGACCTGGTGGTGTTCGACGAAGCGCATTACCTCGCCGACGAAGATCGAGGTCACGTCTGGGAGGAAGCGATAATTCTGACGCCGGGACGCATTCGCATGTTGTTGTTGTCGGCCACGGTCGGGAACGCCGGCGAGTTTGCGAAATGGATTGAAGAGTTGCGCGGCGTTCGTTGTCGCATAGTGACGCGGCCCGGCAATCGACCGGTACCGTTGCGAGCGGCGTTTCTAATGCCGGATAAAAGATTGATACCGATGCTGGATGAGAACGGAAAACTGAATCGGGAAATCGCGGCCATCATGCAGCAGCGCGATGAATCGCGGCGGCCGAGACGCAGCTTTAGACGATAGAGCGCCGACATCCCTGTCGGCGGTGCGCGAGCATTTTGCTCGCGCTTTTGATCTCTACAGGCACCGGCAAAGATGCCGGTGGCCCGCACGCAA
>DATANL010000609.1:0-5544 GCA_036266295.1 Pyrinomonadaceae bacterium
TCTCGCGTGGATGCTGCCCCGAGAAACGAATCGCGGTGTTGCCAATTCCGGCTCCAGCATAAGCTGCGATTGTCCCTGCCGTCGCCAGCACCACCGCGTAACCGCCGAAGACTTGCGGCCCACCAATTCGCGCCGCCAGCATGTTTGAGACAAAGCCGAGCGCTCGTTCGATTCCCATCGCGACGCCGAGCGTGGCGCTTCCGACCAGCAGCAGTGAAAGCAGGGACTGGCTGCGCGCCGGTCGGAAGGCGCGCTGCTTGTCAGCCTCGCTCAACTCGGCGCTAACGATTGCGTTATCGATCAAGATTCTTTTGTCGATTGCCGTTCGCGCCGCCGCCGTTTGCCGATCGAGTTAAGACCGCATCCATCTCAACCATTTGTTGGGTCAACGGAGAGTGAAAGATTGGGAAAAAGCCGGTCGGCTCAAAACCTATGTCTCGACAGTAAGAGAGGAACTGCAAATAGTTCGGCACATCCTCGTACAACGGCTGGAGCGCGACCTCGGATTGCAATCCGACTACTTCGTGTATTCGATCCCCGGCGCCTTTCAAAACTTCGAGATCAAAGCCCTGCGTGTCCGTCTTGAGAAATATGCGCGGCCGTTGAATTGATTTGAGCGCGTCGTCGAGCAGCGAGTCGAGACGGCGAACCGTGACCGTCTCAGTCGTCAGCACGCCCTCCGGATCGATCTCCCGAAAGTTCTCTGAGGGCGGGAGCAATGAATTTAAGACGTCGATACTGAAAAGATTTATGGGCCGGACTTCTTCGGTGCTGCCGCAGGCCAGCTGTAGTGTCATCCAATCGCGATCGCCCGCGGCCGCTGCCTGCAAACGCTCGAAGGCCGCGCGCACCGGTTCAATTGAGACGATTCGTCCGGCGTATCCGATTTGCCGCAACATCCGCCCGTACTCGCCCACGTGGGCGCCGACGTCGATCACGCAATTGATGCGCAGCGTCGCAAAGACTGACTTCAAATGCCCCGCCAGAAACACGCGGAGATCGTTGTTCTTGTTCAGGTCGAGCACGGTGTACCCGAGCGCCCGAAGCGAAGACTTCACCAAAAGTTTGGCGGAATTAGGCAAAGGATTTCAGGGCGCGGCTAAGACTGAGTAGCCGCTCCTGCCTTGGGGAGGTCTGAATCCTGGGTGTAGTAACTCTGATGATAATAGTGCTGATAGTAATAGTATTCGTGTGAGCGAACGCTGACGTTATTCAGCACCACGCCGACGATCTTGGCGCCGACGTCCAACAGCAGTTGTCGCGAACGACGTACGACGTCACGCGAGCTCTTGCCGCCGTGAACGACCAGCAGCACGCCGTCAACCATCGAGCCGATTAAGACGCCATCGGTGAATGAACTCACCGGCGGCGAATCGATCACGATGTGAGTGAACCTGGCGCCGAGAACCTCAATCAACTTCCCCATTTGATCCGAGCCCAACAACTCCGCGGGGTTCGGCGGCACTGGCCCGGACGGCAAGACAAATAGACCGGATGCTTCATCGCGCAGGACACACCGCATCATTTCGTCAACCGTGATGTCGCTGGAGAGAATCGAACTGAGACCATCGCTCTCAGGCAAATCGAAAATTGAGCGCAACCGCGGCCGCCGCATGTCGCCGTCGATGATGACTACGCTGGCATTGGTTTGGGCCAGGCTGAGTGCAGTGTTAACCGCCGTCGTGGTCTTGCCTTCTCCCGGCAAACTGGAAGTGACCAGCAAGGTTTTCGGCGCGCGGCCCGCGGTCGAGAGCAGCACTGACGTTCGCAATTGACGATAAGCTTCGGCCAGAGGCGATCGGCCGTTAACGTTTAAGAGTAACTCGGGATTGTGACCGTTGTTTCCGTTTCGCTTTTGCAGGGCCGCGGCCGACGAAAGCAAACGTCTGGGCGCCGAAGCCGAGCCCATCGACGGAATCACGGTCAGCGCGGGCAATCGCAAGAACCGCTCGACATCGTCGGTCGAATGGATGGTGTCGTCGAGATATTCAAGAAACAGCGCGAGCGCAGCCCCAAAAGCCAGTGAGAGCACGAACGCGAACATCACGGTACGCATGCGCGCCGGTCCCACCGGAAAGTCCGGGACGATCGCGTAATCAACCACCGAAATGTTGTTTGGCCGTCCGGCCAGCACCACGTCATTTTCTTTCGAACGTTGCAGCAGACTGTTGAGCAGGCCCCGGTTCGTTTCGATCTCCTGTTGCAGGATGCGATAGTTGATGGCCGCTTCATTCTGCGTGACCGTGTCGCCCTTTTGCTGATTAAAAGATTTTCTGAGCGCCTCTTCGCGATCGAGCGCCTGCCGGTATTTCGTCTCCAGGTTCTTGAGGAGAGTCGCAGTAGTGCTCGTGCGCGTCTCGGCAAGATGTTTTTGCAGCACGTCAATCTGCTCGTCGATCTGTTTGACTTCAGGGGCCTCTTCGGTGGCGTCGATCAGCAACTCAGCGCGTTTCTGTTTCAGCTTCGCAAGTTCGGTGTTGGTCGCTTCGATCGCCTTCGCGCCGGCTTCCGCCAGCGCGCTCGCCGCTCCCGGCGCCTTTGCGGCATTGAACTCGGCCTCCGCCTCCTTGCGAACGTTTTCGGCTTCCAGCAGCTGCTTGTTCAAGCCGGCTAACCGTTCGACGACGGTATTCTGACTGGCGTCGAGCGAAAGGATCTGATTGTCTTTAGCGTAAGAGACCAGCTTTTCTTCTCCCGAGCGAATCTGCGACTGCAGTTCTTCAACCCGGCGCGACAGAAAGTCGCTGGTGGTCGTATTGGCTTCATTCTTCTTTTCCAGATTGGAACGAACGAAAGTTTGCGCGACGCAATTGACCACCTTGGCCGCAATTTCGGGGTCGCCATGCTGGTAAGTGATGTCGATCAAACGCGTCTCTTTATTGTAGCCGGCACGATTTTCGCGGACCGGTTCGACGCGGAGGCCGCCGGCCAAGGCGCCCACAAACGGAGCCAGTCGCTTCGCCTCGACGAGATCGTCGCTCGAAACAGCGGGCGCAACCGTGCTCGTCAACGGCAGGACATTCGGTTGTTGTGCGTTGTCATTTCTGTCGTTGCCGCCGGCGCCCAACATCTTCACGATGGTTTTCCAGGTCGAATGTGCCTGCGACTTTTGCGGATGGACGAAGGCCTGGTTCTTCTCCAAATTGAGGGTCTTCACGACCCGGCGCAATAACCCGGGGCTCGTGAGTATCTGAAGTTGAGTATTGAAGTACGCCGGATCGTTCACGGGGTTGAAGATCATCGATCCACTCTTCTCGGTGTACGCCGGATTATTTTCGAGATCGACCTGGACCTGTGACGACGCTTCATAGATATCAGGCTTGCGCGCGACATAAATGATGGCGAGCGTGGTCATCAGCACGGCGACACCGATCACCAGCCACAGACGTTTGCGGATCGCGCGCCAATAATCGAGCAGGTGGACCTCGCCCTCGCTGGGGTCAGGTCCGTACCCGTAGCCGCGATAAGAAGAGTCGTCCGCGCGTCGATCGACCGCGCCCGCTTCATCCTGCTTGATAAGTTTGGTGGCTTGATTCATAACGGAGAGGTTAGAGATTAGAGGTCAGAGGTTAGGGGTTAGAGATTAGTTCTTCAGCCAACAGCCCATCTGGTTCCTCATGCGGTTCGTTGTGTACAGGAAAAGTCAGCTGAACCGTTCTCAGGAAAACGTAACCGGTAAACTAGCCTCTGATCTCTAACCTCTAGTCTCTAACCTCTAACGAAGAGGTTAGAGGTTAGAGATTAGTTCTTCAGCCAACCGCGCATCTGGTTCCTCATGCGATTCGTGTTACAGGAAGAGTCAGCTGAACCGTCCTCAGGAAAACGTAACCGATAAACCAGCCTCTGATCTCTAGCCTCTAACCTCTAACCTCTCGCTCTCATGGAATCACCCGCACCGGCACCTGAGCGACCGAGGGCGCGACGGCGCCCATCAGGCTTCGCATCAGACTCTTGCCGGTGGATTCCGACACTTCAATGATGTCATTCGCTTGCAAGACCAGATCGTCTTCCTTCTTGCGTGCGATCGCCGTGAGATTGACGTAAAACTCCGATGGCGCGCCCCCGGTGGCGGCGTGACGAACGATACGAATCTTGTCGGTCTTGGAATCGCGCAGCGGGCCACCGGCCATCGCGATTGCCCGCGACACCGTGATCGTTTCCTTGAGCGGCAGAGACCGGGGCGCGTAGACGTTCCCCACCACGTAGACTTGTTCGGCGTCGGGAATGGTGACGATGTCGCCGGCTTCGACGAAGGGATTAGCCGACGCGACACCTTGCAGCGTGTCGTTGAGCTTAAAACTGATCAGCCCTTCCTGGTTCGAATTTGAATCTGCGCCTGACGAGCACAAATCTACGCGAGGCCCACGCACGATATTAATGGTCTGTCCGGCCTTATCCGACGGGCCTTTCGCAAACGTCAGCAATTCAAGCAGACGAATATGCCGCTGCATCTGGTAACGACCCTGCTCGTTGACCGCGCCAATCAGGGCAACTTCGCGCGCGTGATATTCCTTGATAAAGCAATCGACCGGAAGATTCCGATAGTAACGCGCGTAGCGGGTCGAAATCTCTTTCGCGAGTTCGCCTTCCGTCTTGCACGCAGCCTGGATGTCTCCTTCGATCAGCGGCATGCGAATCATGCCGTTACCTTCGACGCGCACCGCTTCACGCGACAACTGCGGCCGATTGTAGACGCGAATTTCCAGCACATCGCCGACACCGATGCGATATCGCTCGGCCAAAGATTGAGGAGAGCCGGCCGGCTTCTGATCCTGGGCCGCGACCACCCCGAGCGATCCCGCCGCGATCAAAACGCCGAGAGCGAAAATTACAAACAACCGATTTCGCATTTATTTTCCGCCCAGGCCGATGCGTCGAGATGCCAAAGCCTCGCGCATGTGATTGGGATGGGCCAGGTTGAGCACAGTGTTGCTGACCAGCACCAGTAATTCTTCGTGGTCGCGGCGAAACGCGCCGGTCAAAGGGTTATCGCCGGTTTTGGTCACGACTCCTTCGCGCACCCACTGCCAGAATTGCTTCTGCGTAGTCCAGAACTCCTTTCGATCCCGGCACATGATGAGCGCAGTCTTCTTTTTCTTTTTCTTCTTGTCCTTTGCCACGAAAGCCGACCCCCTTGAAAAATAAAATCTTTCACTAACCACACTGTCTCACGACGCGCTCGCAATCGAGGCACGAAGACCCGAAGGAAACCTCTTTCGCGAGGCTGCTATGATAATTTTCCGAGCCTCGCGAATGTATTTCGCAAACGAAGGCATGTCAAGGAATTACGACCTGTCCGTCTGCCTTCGGGGGCACATCGCAAGAATTTCCAAAGCGCGAATCTTTGCGAAGCCGTCTAATCACCCTCGATGCTCGGTTGGTCGGTTCCGAGGGCCTGTTGGGCATCGGAAGCGATATCGCCACGAAGCTTGAGCCGATTTCCATCTCGGCACTAATCGTTGCAGCAGCGCATCTCATGCAAAGTTGCAAAGACTGCCGAGACAAAGCGTGTTCAGCTCTCCTATGAAATGCTCGCGCACTTAG
>DATANL010000610.1:0-7332 GCA_036266295.1 Pyrinomonadaceae bacterium
ACGTTGCGCCGGCTTCGCCGCCGCGGGTGTAGATTTCGCTGATACGCAGGCCGGTTGCTCCCGGCGCCGGCGCCGGGGTCGGCGATGCGCTGGGCGCTCCGCCGTCATTATCGTGAATCACGATCGTCGATGAACTAGTGCCGCCGAGTGAGGCATTACCGGTCGGACGCGACAGGGTTACGAAAAACGTTTCATCTGACTCGGAATTGGAGTCGTCAATGATCGAAATGTCGACATTCGCCTGTGTCTGGCCCGGGGCAAAACTCAGGGTCCCAGCAGCGCCGCTGTAGTCGCTGCCCGCGTTCGCCGTGCCATTCGAAGTGGCGCCGTCGATCGTAGCGGCGCTGGTGACATCGCCGGTTCGGGTAATGGTGATCGTAACCTTTCCGGCGTTTTCGTTGACGTCGTATCGCGATGCCGAGAAATTGAACTGACTGCCCGAAACGAACGGAGGAGTCGGTGACGCGTTCGGCGTCGGCGTCGGCTGCGAACCGCACGGCGTCACCTGCGAAGCAAGAGTCCGCGGGTTCGGATCGGCCGCAGCGAAGTCGTTGAGGTTATTGTCTGTATCTGTGCAGCCGCCATTGATTCGCGTGAGCGACTTGTTTGCCGCCGGCACAGTTGCCGCCGAGCCTTCGGCGCACATGGTTGTGCCGTAACCTAAAAAGTCCGCGGCGGTTGCTTGAGTCGGACAGCCGCCCGGCACACTCTGGCCGGGTGACAACAGCATGATTTGGCCGCTGGTGCTCCCGAGGTTGGTGTCGGCGAAGAAAGGGGTATCAGCATTCAGCGCCTGGCCATTTGTGCCATTGGCCCCAAACTTCAAAACTAAATGCATTCCGGGGGCGATCGCCGAGCTTTGAATAAAAGTGGCGAATTTGGTTGTATTCGTCGAGCCTTCAAAAGTATTGACGGCCAGCGTCCAACCATTCAGGTCGACGTTCGAGCTGCCGGCGTTGAAAATCTCGACGAAATCATTTTGAAAGGTGGCGCCTGCCTCGCCACCCCGGGTGTATACCTGACTGATGCGCAGCGTTGAAGCTACTGCCGGCGAATCCGCACCTTGTGCCCCAACCTGGGCCTTGCCGTCATCAAGACTAAACACGGTGAAGTCAACCAGCGGTCTCTCGGTCGCCTGGCTGGACATTTTCACCGGCGAGTTGTCGGGCCGGCTCTGGGCCTCCACAGATGTGGGATGATAGGTTACAAGACCAACCGCAAGAAACAGGACAACGGTAGCGATAATCAGAGGCAAGTATTTCGAAAACATGGGCACAATTCTCCTGAGAACTGAGAGTTTCACTCGGCTCGCATTACGAGCCTAGCGGGCAACTGCATGACAATGTTCGGGCTTGGCGATTAGTCTACACCAAGCTCTACGAAAATGAACGGCTGCTCCATCAAATTACATTGAGGTAAACCACCAATTGGCGCCGTTATCCAATGAAAAGTTCGCCGGCGCACCATAACCTTTTGCGGTTCAGGCAGTTTATATAGATTGGAAGCCAATGACGGGCAGCGAACCTGCACAAAAAGCACGTCTCGGTAAGTTAGATGAGACGGACGAGCGACGCTTAATTGAAGCGGCGCAGCAGGAGCGCGCGCGGTTTGCAGACGTGTACGAGAGATATTTCGAACTGGTTTATGGGTATATCGCGCGGCGCATACGCGATCGCGCGCTGACTGAAGACTTGACCAGCGAGGTGTTTCGCAAAGCACTTACGAATATCGATCGGTTCAAATTTACGGGGGCGCCGTTCGGCGCCTGGCTGTTGCGGATCGCGTCGAACTTGATGGCGGACCGGGCGAAACGCAATGCGCGCGAGGAACGTAATTCGGATTCATCCGTAACGGCCGAGCAAATCATCGGCGCGAGCGCGGGCGAGTCCCAACAGCTCCAGTTGGAGCAGGCCGAACGACGCGCGTGGGTGATTCAGATGGTAGATGAACTGCCTGAGGATCAGCGTCGGGTAGTGCGCATGAGATTTGCCGAAGAGAAGTCGGTTAACGAAATTGCCGCGGCGCTCGGGCGTTCAGAAGGCGCCGTGAAGCAGTTGCAGTTTCGCGCATTTCAGAATCTGCGAGCCAGGCTCGATATCAAGTAACGGGTCAATACCATCTGCGTGAGGCGGATGGATCGGATATGAGTGAAGTTGAATTAACAGAGCAATTCGATCAGGCAATCGAGGCGATGCTGGCCGCGGCCGGTGACGTGCCGGCCCACGCCGATGTGGAGATTGCCGGACTCCTCGGCATCGCGGCCGAGTTGCGCGATTTGCCGCGTGCCGATTTCAAGGCGCGCTTGCAAAGAGAACTTGAACAGGAGGCAGCCATGAGTACTGCGACGAAAGAAGCGCCTGAGAAGACCGAGGGAGTGCGAGAGGGATTTCGCACGATCACGCCTTACCTGGTCGTACCGGACGTTCGTGCCGAGGCCGAGTTTCTCCAGCAGACGTTCGGCGTGACTGGCCAAATCTATGGCCTGGGATCGCAGGGCGGATTTCATGCTGAATACAACATCGGCGGATCGATGATCATGGTCGGGGGCGGCGGCAAGGGATCCGAGTGGAAGGGAACGCCGCTACCAACTTACATTCATCTCTACGTCGAAGATGTCGATGCGATCTACGGAAAGGCTGTGCAGGCCGGCGCGACCAACCTGTCTGCGCCGGGTGAGCGACCTTACGGCGACCGTGAATGCGGTTTTCGCGATCCCGGCGGCAATCAGTGGTTTGTAGCTACGCATCAAGGCGAATCGTTTGTTCCGCGCGGACAGCCTAATCTGATGCCGTCGCTGCAGCCAGTCGGCGCGTCGAAGATGATCGCCTTTCTGAAGGAAGCATTCAGCGCCGAGGAACTCCTCGTGCATCGATCGCCGGACGGCGCGGTGCGTTACGCCTCGATGCGCGTCGGCACGTCGGTCATCGAGATGGGCGAGGCGCATGGTGAATGGCAGCCGATGCCTTCGGTCTTTATGATGTACGTCGATGATGTCGACGCGTGGTTCGAGCGCGCGATCAAAGCTGAAGGTGTGATCGTGAAAGACGAACCGAAGCTGCAACCACACGGCGCGCGCATGGGCTCGATTCAGGATCCATTCGACAATGTCTGGTATATCGCATCTCAGGTCCAATTCGCCGGCGAACCGCCGGCCGAAGCAGAAAGGAAATCGATGGGCGCACCAAAAATGTTTCGTATCGCTTTGCAGGTCGGTGATCTCGCCGCAGCCGGAGAGTTTTACGCGAAGCTGCTCGACGATCCCGGCATTCCGATTCCACGCGGCTCGCGTCACTACTTCAATTGCGGTCCGATGATCCTGGCGCTGGTTGATGTCGCCAAGGGTGGCGAGAAGCCGCAGCCCACACCGGACTATATTTACTTTGCGGTGAACAACCTCGAAGAAATATTTGAGCGGGCCAAAGCGCTTGGTTGTCTCGCGACTGATCGCTACCACGATCAGGAAGCTGGGCAGATCGTGAAGCGGCCGTGGGGCGAGCTATCGTTCTATGTCGAAGACCCATGGGGCAATGGCCTTTGCTTCGTCGACGAGACGACGTTGTTTACTGGAAGATAATTGTAGGGGCAGCCCTCGTGGCTGCCCGTCTTGGTTGAGAGAAATCCGGGCAGGGACGAGCCCTGCCCCTACAGTCAGACATAAGGAGAGTTACGATGCCAGTCAATCCAATTCCTGAAGGCTATCACTCAGTCACACCGTACTTGATCATTCGCGGCGCCGCCGACGCCATTGAGTTCTATAAGAAAGCATTTGGCGCGACCGAGCTGTTTCGTTTTCCCGGGCCCGACGGAAAGATTGGCCATGCCGAGATGCAGATCGGTAACTCACGAATCATGCTGGCCGATGAATATCCCGACATGGGCTATAACGGGCCGCAGACGCTCGGCGGTTCGCCGATCGCGCTGATGATCTATCTCGCGGACGTCGACGCGGTTTTCAATCGAGCAATCGAAGCCGGCGCGACCGTTAAGGAAGCCCTCCAGGATAAGTTCTATGGTGACCGCATCGGCACGGTCATCGATCCCTTTGGACACCGCTGGCACCTGGCGACGCACCAGGAAGACGTTTCGATGGAAGAGATGGAGCGTCGCGCGAAGGCTGCGGGTGGCGGCGGCGAATAGCCTCGTGACCAGCGTCAGTATCATCCGCGTCAGCGGGTCGAATCCAGCAGGCTTTTACGTTCGCACGCGTCGCCTGATCCATCCGCTCACGCGGCTGGTACTGACCTCATCACCGTTGCCTAACGCAAACCTCGCGGTGTAGAGTTCTCAGTCGCGAGGACACTCATGAGAACAAAATTCATCGGCGCCACGGCGCTACTCTCTGCACTCTTCATATGCCTGGCCTGTAGCAACAAGAGCGCAACGGCGATCCCCAATGGACCAACAAAGACAAGTCAAGACGCGGCGGGTGAATTGAAATTTAAAGCTCCTGACGGGTGGACGAGTGAGAAGTCGTCATCGTTGATGCGCGTAGCCCAGTACAAACTGCCGAAGGTCGAGGGCGACAAAGAGGACGCGTCGCTGGTGCTTTATTACTTTGGCGCGAGCCAGGGTGGCACGGCGCAGGCGAACATCGACCGTTGGATTGGACAGATGCAACAACCCGACGGCAGCGATTCGAAGAGCAAGTCCAAGACTGATTCGCTGACGGTGAACGGACTGAAGGTGACGACCGTCGACGTGACTGGCACTTACACGGCTGAGATGGCGCCGGGCAGCGGCACTTTTCATAACGATGAAAATTATCGTCTGCGCGCGGCGGTGATTGAGACGCCGAAAGGGAATTACTTCGTGAAACTCGCCGGCCCAGCCAAAACGATCGGCCGTTGGGACAAGTCATATAACGATTATTTGAAGTCGTTTGAATTTAAGTAAGTGTCAGAACCAGGAGCGACCGGATCAGGAAGCACGAAGATCAACGAGTCGTACGCCTAAGCAATCAAGTTCGCACTTGATCCGGTCGCTACTACCCGCGGTTCTGGTACGCACGATACAATCATGACGCCTTCTCCAAAACCAGGCTCAATTCGCGAACAGGTTACCGCCGAAGAATGGCAAGCGCGCGTGGATCTGGCGGCAGCTTATCGGCTGGTCGCACTTCATGGCTGGGACGATCTAATCTTTACGCACATCTCTGCGCGCGTGCCGGGCGGCGAACATCATTTTTTGCTCAACCCGTACGGTATGATGTTCGAGGAAGTCACTGCCTCGAGCCTCGTGAAGATTGATCTGAAAGGCAACAAGGTGATGGACTCGCCGCATTTCATTAATCCGGCCGGCTTCACCATTCACAGCGCTGTCCACGAAGCGCGCGAGGACGCGCAGTGCGTGATGCATCTGCACACGCGCAGAGGCATTGCGGTGTCCGCGCAGAAAGACGGATTACTGCCGCTGTCGCAGCAGGCGATGTTCGCGTTGGCGTCGCTGGCCTATCACGACTACGAAGGCCTGGCGCTCGATGCGGAAGAGAAACCGCGCCTGGTGTCGGACTTTGGCAACAAGAAATTTTTGATCCTCCGCAATCATGGATTGCTGACCGTAGGCCGGACCGTCGCCGAAGCTTTTCTCGGAATGTTTCTGCTCGAGCGCGCCTGCGAGATTCAAATCCTGGCACAGTCAGGCGGCAGCGAGCTCTCGCCCATTCCGCAGGACATCATTGGCCGGGTCGCCTCACAAATGGACGCCGTCACGATTGGCATGGGCGCGATGCTGACGTGGCCGGGGCTGCTACGAAAGTTGGACAGAATCGATAAATCCTACCGCGATTAACGCCAATGAATTTACAATTTTCAGTTTCATCACACTTTGGCGGCAGGGAACCGGTGACGCGACAAATCTACGATCGTTTATTGAAAGCCAGCAGCAAGTTCGGTCCGGTCACTGAGGATCCAAAGAAAACTTCCATCCATCTGGTTAACAAGACCGCGTTTGCCGGCGTCGCTACTCGAAAGAGCGCCATCATCCTCACGATCAAGAGCGATCGAAAACTCGACAGTCCGCGGATTCATAAGTCTGAACAGACCTCCAGCCGCCGCTTCCATCATGAAGTCAAATTAACTTCAGTGGCGGACGTTGATGCTGAATTGACGGGTTGGTTGAAGGCTGCCTACGAGTTGAGCGGGTGAGGCTTCACGCAACTTCGTGCTTTTGATTACTCAGTAGATAAATCGCTTCCATGATCGCGCCGGAGACTTCCGCCGGCAGGTGTTCGCGCGCGGCCATATGACGCAGCGCCGGCAGCACCGATTGCTGATTGCTGAGACCGATCAACTTCACCGCCGTCAAACGCACGTCAAGATTGCTGTGCTTGGCGATGGCAGTCATCAACGGCTGCGTCTCGCCCGCCTTGGCCATCAGGAACAGAATTGAAAAAGCGTCGTGAGTGCGATCGCGACCTTCACCAGCCAGGCTGTTGATGGCATTCGCTGCCAGACCTGAGCCGGCGATGGCGGCGCCAATCTTGCGGCGGCGTTCGGGCGACGATTCGCGCAACGCACGAGTGAACGAGGCAGCGAGATCGGGCTGGAAGCCATAGAGTGCGCGCGCGGCCGCATTCCGAACCTCTACGCTTTGATCGTCGAACGAATTTGTGATCAATTCGAATGAGTCCTGGTTGCCGCCGTCGGCCAAATCGACAAGTGCCGCGGCCCGCTGCGACGAGTCAGAGCTTTGTAACCGCTCAGCAATGTCGCTGGGGATGATCGCCTGACGGCGCCCGTTAACCGGCGGCGCCAAATTGATTTGCGGCGGCAGTTGTTCGACATTTGCCAAACCTTTTTCGGCGGGAACCGGAGGTTTGCTGTGATGCAAATCGATCGGAAGCCATGCGTCGTGGGCGTCGGCATCAACATCCGAAAGCGTGATGGACTTGGTGTCGACAAGTTCGAACGTGTCGTCAGCTACTTCAGCGAATCCTGAAGCGGCCCGGGCGTTCGCCTGGCGGAGTGATTCGATTTCCGCTTCCAGTTGTTGCTCGCGTTCGGCGTGTTGTGCGATCTCAGCCTGCGCCTGTTGCAGATCGGCCTGGAGCTGTTTCAGACGGGCATCCGCGATGCGGAGCGACTCGACTTCAGCGCTGAAGACGGGCTCGCGTGTGTCGGTCTCGCTTGATCGATCGCGCTCTGCCTCGAGCTGTTGGAGTCGTCCAACTTCTGCGTGCAGCGACGCGACTTCAGCATTCAATTCCTTTTCGCGTTCGGCGCGTTGGGCGGCTTCTGACTGCGCTTTTTCAAGCACGGCCTCGAGTTGCTTGAGCCGCTGCGCTTCCTCGTCGGCCATCCGCCGGGCCTGGGCCTCGGCCTGTCGCGCAGCTTC
>DATANL010000611.1:0-1540 GCA_036266295.1 Pyrinomonadaceae bacterium
TTACCTTTTGAACACACGCATCATCATGAGAAACAAACGGCCGCTCGCGTTCGGCATGGTGCGCAAGGGCAAGAGTTACGTCAGCTTTCATTTGATGTCCGTCTACGCTTTGCCTGACTTGTTGAAGGATATGTCGCCCGAACTAAAGAAGCGGATGCAGGGCCTGGCGTGCTTCAACTTCAAAGAAGTGGACGAAAAGCTGTTCAGCGAATTGAAGAAATTGACTAAAGCCGGCGCGCAGAGATTCAGCGACCAAAAAGTCATCGAACGCTTGCGCATGGTGCAGGAACGCGGGCGGGAATAACTTCACCACTTAACGTCAAAGCGCTTCAGAAGCGCTTCCATCTCTGGCCGGTGGTCCATGACGGTCGCGAACAAATCCGTATAGTGGTGGTGGCGCTTGAATTTTATTACCGCCTCGGCGCGCTTAACACCAATCAAACTTTCTAACGCCTGCCACTCCAACATGATTACCAGCATGTGCGCATAAGAGCTGCGCTGATTGCCGTCGCCGTGTGGTGGATCGATGTCGATGTTCGGATACAGCTTCATCAATTCATCGACCATCTCGCGTGTTTGGCGGCGGTACCGCGTCATCAGCAGCCAATGCGCCTGTTCATGGACATAAAAAGAGAGCGAACGATCGTCTTCGTTTCCGAGAAACCGGAGGTTCAGTGTCAGCACCGGCGACGAATGGTTGGCCGCATACTGATTAATCACGATGTCGCGAGTGATGGTGTACTTCGAGAGATCGTAGTGCTTGGCAAACTCTTCGAGCTGATGCTTTTGCTCCTGCTCCTCAGAGGAATTATGCTCCATTCGAATGTTGAGTTTCGGCGTTTGCGCAAAGGCGGAAACCGGAATCAACAGAATGATTAATGCCAGTAGCTTCATGGTCATTAGACGGTCGGGATTCTAACTCCATTCCATTTTCTCGTCGACACTCTTGGTTACCATGAGGCTGCTCGTTAATAATGGATGACGGAACCGGCGTCGACGTTATGTCAGGTAATGCAGAATTAAAAGAGCGGGTCAGAGATTTCTGGCAGCAACATCCGTGCGGCACGAAATTCAGCGATGCCGAAATGGGCTCGCGCGAATTTTTTGAGCGCGTCGAGAAGCATCGCTACGAAAAAGAGTGGCACATTCCGGCGGCGGCCAATTTCGCGAGCACGCGCGGAATGAAGGTTCTGGAGATCGGATGCGGCCTGGGCACCGACGGCGCGCAATTCGCCCGCGCCGGCGCGGAATACACCGGCATTGATCTGACGGAGGCCGCGGTCGATTTGGCGCGCCGGCGATTTGCTTTGTCGGGATTGCGCGGTGAGTTTCGCGTTAGTGATGCCGAGAACCTCGATTTCGCCAACGAGTCGTTTGACCTGGTCTACTCACACGGCGTGCTTCACCACACGCCCGACATCGAGGCGGCCGTGAGCGAGATTCATCGAGTGCTGAAACCCGGCGGCCGCGCAATGGTGATGCTGTATCATCGCGGCAGCTATAACTATCAGATTGGAATTCGGGTGTTGCGGCGCGCAGG
>DATANL010000612.1:0-6535 GCA_036266295.1 Pyrinomonadaceae bacterium
CGTTATCCATATTGCGGCTCGGTCCGCCCTTCAACTTTTCATCGTTGGTCCGTCCCGCAATTACAGACTGATCAGTTTTGCGGTCGCGATCGTCGAGCCGGGCGTCTTTAGCCAACGCGTCACGTTCAACCTCACTCTGCGCTTTGTTCGCGGACTGCAGCACATACAGACTCTGATTCTGATTCTGTTGCTGTCGCGGGCCACCCGGAGCAGGTGCGACGCCGGCCCCTAGTCCCTGCTTTTCATTTGGCGGGGCTGGCGAATAGGGAAACGCGGTAGCGATGGCGGGCGCCTCAGCTTTCTTTGCTGCGATCTCGGGAGCTTTCGAACTTTCTTTCATGGGTTCAACCGGCGCGGTAGTAGCCGTGTCCGCAGGTCGGGCCTCTTCCCTGCCGGACAAAATTCCCTGTGGTGACGAAGCGGGTGGTTGTGCAGCCGCGGGGCTCGGGAGTGATTTTGATGTCTGGGCGCCGGCGTCACTCGGATTCGCCACAGCGCTATTGGAACCCGCGACCGGCGTGGGTTCATAGGCGCGAGGTTGATTTCCTTCGTTGCCGGCCACCAGATTCATTGGTTGTGTCGACCGCTGGCGCAGGGCCACAAAACTAACGCCGGCCACTACGACTAACATTGCGGCGAACGCCGCATATCTCAGAGTCGGCCCTGCGAATAATCGGGTCACCGATGCCCACACCCCGAGGCCCGCACGCTTATCAACCAACGTTGGTTCGGCCCGCGTGACGGCGCCCGAGGCGATCGTGAGATCCGCAACTTGCCGGCGGCACTGGTCGCAATCGGCCAGATGCGAGACGTAATAGGCCCGCGTCGGCGCCGGCAAGACGCCTTCAGCAAAAGCGTTCATCTCATCCGCGTCGAGGTGATTACTGCCACCGTTCGCCCCGATTGTCCGGGTTGCGAACCGCCGCATGAGAAGATCAATTTGTTCGTCGTTAGATGCCACCGCTTAAAACCACTTCAATTACTGCCACTTCTTGAACGTCTGTAATCCATAATCTTGCGAGTTCTCGTCAAGTCACCGAACTTTGCAAGGTCGAGTCCGATTTTGTCACTAACATTGGCTCGACGTCGGTCTGGAGATGCTCGGCTACTTCCGCGAGCGAACGCGCCGCCTCAGTCTTCGTCCAACCATGTTCCTGCATCAGGATCGATTCCACTTTCTGGCGCACCTCGCCATGAATCCGGGTCAGACGACGACTCGCCGTCGCTTCATGCACGCCCAACACGGCACCCGCTTCGCGCAAACGCAAGCCATCGAAATAGTACAACTTCATCAGCAAACGGTCCTCGTCCGCGAGTTCCGCCAGGGCGCGACCCAAAGCCTTTTCGACGTCGGCCGACGCCAGATTTGTCGTCAACAATTCTTCCGGCGTCGCGGCGGGATGAAACGGACCGTCGCCGTTTCCTTCGGCTTCGTCGAGCGCCATTCGATCGAGATCTGAATCTTCCTCGGCCTGCACCAATTTGGTTTGCCGGCGATGCTGATCGATAGCCAACTGCCCGACGACCGCGCGCAACCATCCACCCAAGGATCCGACGCCGGAATAGTAAGCCAGTTTTCCGCCCGTCCGGCCATCGACACGGGGCTTCAGCCCGTGAAGCTCGGCCCAAATCGACTGGGCCACATCGTCCGCCATGCCTTCATTCGAACTTGCAGCGCGCGCCGCCGAACGAACCGTCGCTCCATAACCTTCGAACAAATCATTCCAGGCGTGTTCGTCGCCGCGTTCGCAGGCAATCACCAAACAGAGATCGTCGGCGTGCAAGCCGTCGAGGAAGCCGTTCACCGCGACTGCATCAGCCGCCGGATCGTGTTTGAATATGTACTTGTCTGCGGACGCGCGCATCCGCGCAGTCAAACATTCGGCGGCGAGCCCCCGCGAATTGGCCGCGCGCGCCAGCGACCGCCGGGCGCCGGCAACCATCAACTCATCAACCTGTTTTGGGCTCAGACTCAAAGGGACTCGGTTCAAAAACAGCTTATGCTATCACGCTTCACACCGGGGATCGTGGCGAATTTGGCCAAATCCCGGGTGGTTGGATGAGGCATAATCGCCCCCGGCTGCATCGGAAATCGACAATCACCAACCGAGCTTCTAAAATCGTCCGAGTGCTTCGCGTCACAGAAGTCTTTCAGTCAATTCAGGGAGAATCAACACACGCCGGGCGGCCGTGTACCTTTCTTCAGGCTGACCGGATGCCCGCGCGCTGCACCGGATGCCCGATACGCTGCACCCGGTGCCCGATACACTGCATGGATGCCCGATACGCTGCACCCGGTGCTCGATACACTGCACCTGGCGAGACGGCCAGCACGGAGGTTTTTAATGACAGATCCATTGGAGATTGAAGATCGGTCGATTTGAGATTTGGAATTTGAGATTTGAGATTTGGAATCTGAGACTTGAGACTTGAGATTTGGAATTTGGAATTCTTGAATTTGGAATTCTTGAATTCCTTCGTTGCGATTGTGGGAACGGACAACTGACATAAACAAACCTCGGCTCTCGAATGAAATAAACATGGGCGGCAGCACTGAAATAGGCGAGAAAACAAACTCCGAGCTCGATTCACCGCTCGCTGTCTGCCTCGTTTCCGGCGGCATGGATTCCTGCGTGACCGCCGCGATCGCCAACGAAGAGAACGAAGAACTCGCGTTCCTGCACGTTTCGTATGGCCAGCGCACCGAAGCCCGCGAGCGAAAATCGTTCGGCGATCTCGCTGACCATTTCAAGGTGAACAAGCGACTCGTCGCTTCGATCGAATACCTGAAAGAGATCGGCGGATCTTCGCTGACCGATCGACAAATAAGCGTGGCTGAAGCCAATCTCGCCACGAAGGAAATTCCGACCAGCTACGTTCCCTTTCGCAATTCACATCTGCTGGCCATCGCCACGAGTTGGTCGGAAGTCCTCGGCGCAAATCGCATCTATATAGGAGCGGTTGCCGAGGATTCGTCCGGCTATCCCGATTGCCGCCCCGAATTTTACGAGGCTTTTCAGAAGGCAATCGACATCGGAACAAAACCGGATACGAACATCGTAATCGTTACGCCGGTCATTCAATTGCGTAAATCAGAAATCATTGAGCGCGGCCTGGAATTGCACGCGCCGCTCGAGTTGACGTGGTCTTGTTATCAATCGGAGGATCTCGCCTGCGGGGTTTGCGACTCGTGCGCGTTACGTCTGCGCGCTTTCGCGGAAGCAGGCATTGCGGATCCGATTAAGTACGCTTGACAGTGGTGCGCACGCTGATTAATTTAAAGCCGTCTAATTGGCGCAAAGGGCGCAACTTACAAATACCAACCGGCATCATAAAATTGGCCCAATGAGAGCCCCAGCTTTTGGAGGAATAACCATGCGTCGTTCTTATGTAATCAACACGATAGCAGTCGCCGTCGTGCTGCTGTTCAGTGCAGTGCTCGCGTCCGCGCAAGTCGAACCAATGCGCGGCTCTGTCAAACTTGTAGGCGCCGACGGCAAGCCGGCGCCGGTTCCGGGCGCGATTATCGATGTTTGGCGCACAGACATGAAGGCCGAATATCACACGAAGGCGGACAAGAAAGGCGACTGGGTCTTCGCCGGTCTACCTTTCGTGGGCGTTTACACAGTTTCGGTCAGTGCGCCGGGCGCGACACCGTGGGCGAGAGGCGGAGTCAAAGCCCGTAACGATCAACCGGTCGAGATCGTCATGTCGCCTGGCGACGGCCGCAAGTTGACGGAAACTGAGGCAATCGCCGTGGGTAAGGGCGGCAATTCGCCGGCCGCGGGCAGCGGTGGCGGCGGTGACAGTGCTGCGGAAAAAGCCAAAGCTGACGACCTCGCCAAGAAAAATGCCGAGATAATGAAGGCGAACGAAAAAGTTGAGAATGCCAACAAGGTTGTCGGCGACGCATTCAAGAACGGTAACGCCGCGCTGTTGGCAAAGAACTACGATGAAGCCATCAAACAATATGACACCGGATTGGCGGCTGATCCGGATCACCCGGGCATTCCTTCTCTTTTGACCAACAAGTCGGTGGCCCTGCGAACGCGAGCGGTCGATAAATATAACGCCGCGATAACCTCCAAGGATGATGCCGCCAGAACCGCGGGCATCGAAGCCGCGAAAGCCGATTTCAGCGCGGCGGCAGACGCCTCGAACAAAGCCGTCGAGATGATTAATAAACAACCCGCAGGCGGCGATCCCAGCGAACAAAAGCAACATGCGCTAAACAAATATTTCGCGCTGGCTGCTCGCGCCGAAGCCATGCGTCTATTCGCGATGAAGGTCGACACCTCAAAGGGTGCCGAGGCGGCGAACGCGTTTGTCGAATACGAAGCCGTCGAGACCGATGCGGCGAAGAAGACTAAAGCCGAGAAAGACTACGCCGAACTTCTGTTTCAGACTTCCGGAGATCAGCCGGGATATGAAAAGGCGATCGGCGAATTTCAAAAGATTCTCGAGAAGAATCCGGATGACACCGACGCGCTGCTGAGAGTGGGACAGGCGCTCTTCAACATCGGGGCGCTTAATAATAATGACAAGGCCAAGTACCAGGAGGCTTCGAATTACCTGCAGCGTTATGTCGACAAGGCGCCTGAGGGCCAGATGAAGACCGAAGCCAAAGAGTTGATTGCCACCATGAAGCAACAGGCTAACGTCACTCCGGAAAAGACCAAGCCTCAGACACCGCCACGAAAGCGACCATAAATTCAATCTAATTTGTATCGTTCAGAGGCGGGCTACGGCCCGCCTCTTTTTTGTCAGCAGCCCGACCGTGTCGTATCGAGAGCGGTAACGATCAAGTTGCAGAAACATGCGTGCAACCCGAAGGGTTGCGAGAGAGTAGCTGGTGGTCAAAGCGTAGCGAAGACCACCGGTACCCGCGCGCACCCTGAAAGGGTGCCAGACGTCGCGGCGAGAAATCTTGCACCCTTTCAGGGTGCTCGTGGTTGCGTCTTACTATCCGGTGGTCTTCGCTTCGCTGCGACCACCGGCTATTAACTTGCAGCCCTCCGGGCTGCTGACATACTTAATGAAAATCGTGCGACCCGGGGCTTTCAACCTTCATCTCCAGAGGTTGAATCCGCCGTGCTTTGACTGACACCACATTGTCCTGATGCTGCAACACCCCTTCGATTAAAAGAAACGGAAAGTTCACCAGCGCCAATCGGTTCGTTTCGAAAAGCTGAGGCGTGACGATGACGTTCGCGATGCCCGTTTCGTCTTCCATACTTAAAAACACAAACCCTTTCGCCGTGCCTGGCCGTTGCCGCACGATCACCCAGCCGGCAACTTTCACCCACCTGCCGTTGCGCATCTGCTTTAGATCACCGGCGGGCGTCACCTTCATCGTGTCGAGCGCGGCGCGTTGATGCGCCATCGGATGCCGGCCAATCGTAATGCCCGTGCCCCGCAAATCCGCATTCAATCTTTCATTCAAAGTCATCGGCTGAAGCGGCGACGTCGTAGCCTCTTCCAGTTTTTCATACAAAGGCCCCGGAGCGCGCGCGACCCGTTCGACCTGCCAAAGCGCATCGCGACGATGAGAAGCAGGGGGTGAGGTGTTGGGGGTAGGGTGTAGTTGCATGTTATTCGACCTTTGGACTTCGGATTGTGAGTGTTGGGGTTCTGAGCTTGAACCTCGAAGTTCCGACCTTGAACCTCGAAGTTCCGACCTTGAACCTGGAAGTTCCGACCTTGAACCTTGAAGTTCTGACCTTGAACCTTGAAGTTCTGACCTTGAATCTTGAAGTTCTGACCTTGAATTTGGAAGTTCTGACCTTGAATCTTGAAGTTCTGACCTTGAACTTGGAAGTTCTGACCTTGAACCTGGAAGTTCTGACCTTGAATCTTGAAGTTCTGACCTTGAATCTTGAAGTTCTGACCTTGAACCTGGAAGTTCCGACGCTGAACTTGGACGTTCTGAGTCTGACCTTTGACGCTCCGCACTGGAACTTTGAAGTTCCAAGCCGGAGCTCCGGACTTCTAAACCCAACCCCCTACCCCCTACCCCCTCGATTTGCCCCCCTACCCCCTCGATTCGATTCAACGCTCCCACCGCCGCCAACTTTCGCAACTCATCTTTTCTTAACTCCGGCACGCGTCGATGCAAATCATCCAAACTCGAAAAGGATCGTTCAGCCCGCGCCCGCACAATCGCGCGCCCCGCCTCTTCGCGCAGGCCTTTCACACACAATAAACCGAGACGAAGAGAGAGAGCAGTGGGCAGTGAACAGTGGGCAGTGAGCAGTGGTCGGTGGTCAGTTCCATAATCCAAATTTTCTGCGTCTCCGTGTTTTCCCACCCCCGTATGCTTCTCCTGGCCACTGCCCACTGACCACTGCCCACTGCTTTCCTGGCCACTGCCCACTGCCCACTGCCCACCGCCCACCACCGTGCATTCCCAATTCGATCGCGTCACATCAACCGGCAGCACCTTCAAGCCATGCCGTTGCGCATCTTTAATAATCGTGAACGGCTGATAGAAACCCATCGGCTGATTGTTCAGCGTCGCCGCGGTGAAGGCCGCCAG